>NZ_JADBVM010000145.1:0-37126 GCF_020244875.1 Microcystis sp. M44BS1 | reverse complement strand
TACAGCCATTTTCAAGTAAAAAATGTACCCAGTAGCCTCTTTTCAATTTTTTCTTAGAAGCGACCTGCAGTAAGGGTTTTGTTAGTTTTTTAGTATTTATGTATGGGGGAAGTCCAGTTATAGCATTTCTTGTCAAGGTCAATTACACGGTGAGCAATTATAGCGTTTCCCAATCTCATGAGGTACACCAAAATCTTAACTCCTGACTTCTCAAAACCTAAGACTCTGTACCTCACAACTATGGGAATTGCTATATCTCTTGATAAGTAGGTAGGCACAATTATTTGTAGGATGGGTTAGCGGTAGCGTAACATAATCGGGCGTTGGGTTTCATGCTTCAACCCAACCTACGTTCATTTTATATTTAATTCCACCCACCTACTTAATTTCTATCAAAACCCCTGAGTCTTCAGCGTCTAACTCCTCGATAATCCTATTAAGAATTAATTCGGAAAAATCCTCACAGGAGTTGACTAGACAGGGTTTTAGCAATCAGATGTACTGCATTTAAACTGCTGGCAATTTTAGTACAGTGGCTGCTCCCAATCTTGCCCACAACGGTGAACAGTTACTGTTCATCCCTCAATACACTTGCTCCCAGAGCTTCTAGGGTTTCTTGCAGCATTTCAGCGCGAGAGACATTACCCTGATCTTTCAACAATTGTAGGCCTTTTTGCCAAATCTCGATCGCCTCATTATAACTACCGAAAACTATATAAGCAACCCCTAGATTTTGGTAAATAGTGGAATTATCTGGGTTTAACTTGAGAGCTTTTTTATAAGCTTTAATCGATTCTGGTAGCCGGTGCAGTTGTTTGAAAACCAGTCCTAAATTATAGTAACCATCGGCATAGCTAGGATCAATTTCTACGGTTTTCTCAAAGACAGATAAGGCAGTTTCGTATTTTTCTGCTTCGTATAATAACCCACCGAAATTATTATAGGCACCCAGTTTTAATTTATCTAAAATTGGCTGCTTAATCGCTTTAATAAAATTATCGGCTGATTGCTTAAATTCCTCCACTGAATAATAATAATTAGCGAGATGATAATATAACTCGTATAAAATATGCGGATTAGAGCCATGGCATTTTAAACCGTGTTTGAGCAGCTTAAAACCCTCTTTATCCCTGCCAATCTTAAGATATAACCCTCCCAATTTACTACACACATAGGGATCGTGAGGATGTTGCTGATAAAAACCCTCCATCGCTTTTCTTGCCCGTTCAAACTTATCTAAGCTGGCTATTTTATCCACGGTGTAACCGTAGTGAAAGATCGCAATTTCTGGCAGTTCAACTATTTTCCAATCAGGCTCTTTTTTTAATAAAATAGCCACATTATCATCAATAATTGAGTGATAGGGACGGGTAAAAGTGACTTGAGGATGTCGGCGAAATAGCCGCGAAATTAGAGAATAAGGTGATTGTATGGCTCCGATTTCATGGCGGATTAAATTAATCACTAAATTTTCCTCTTTTTCCATGGCCCGACGCATTTTCGGTACGATAGCTGGATTTAATTCCTCATCGGCATCAAGGACTAAAATCCAATCACCAGTAACATATTTTAAAGCCTCATTTCTGGCATCGGAAAAATTACCCCGCCAATCGTAGCTAGGAACTATAGCACCGTAACTTTGAGCAATAGCAATCGTATCATCGGTCGAACCCGTATCCATAACGATCATCTCATCCACCACCCCTTTAACGCTATCCAAACAGCGCCGGAGATTTTCGGCTTCATTTTTGACAATCATGCAGAGACTAAGTTTAGGCATAACTTTACTCACTCTAGCGGTCAATCTTGAGGGATAGCGGCTAATCAATAACCCACCGATTACCGCTCACCGATTATCGATCATCTTCCGAGTCTACCTTAAACCGTTCTACCGAAGAAAGAAGCTCCCGGGAGATACTCACCAATTTTTGCAGAGAACCCGCCACCCGTTGGGATTCTTGGGAAGTTTCCTGAGCGGTTAACTCCACCGACTGCATAACTTGGGCGACATTGAGGGAATTTTCCCGTTGTTTAACCGTATCGGCGGTAATCGATCGCACCAGCGTATCGATGCGGTTAGAAACTTGGATAATATCTTCTAGGGACTTCTTCGCCTGTTCCGAGCGCTCGGTGACATCGATAACCTGTTGAATCCCTTCCTCCATCGCCATCATTACCGAACCCGTTTCCGATTGAATCTGTAAAACGATCTGTTCAATTTCCTTAAGAGATTTAGCGGCTCTATCGGCCAACTGACGCACCTCATCGGCCACAACCGCAAAACCGCGGCCCGCCTCTCCTGCTCGCGCCGCTTGAATCGAGGCATTAAGAGCCAATAAATTGGTCCGCGAGGCAATCTGAGAGACTACCGCGACAATTTTCGAGATTTCCTGGGAAGCTTCCGCCAAACGCTTGACTTTTCGCGCCGTTTCTGATACGGTCTCGCGGATTTGCAGAATTCCCGCCACGGTTCTTTCCACGGAATCGCCCCCCTTCAGGGCGGTAATCGAGGAAGTGCGGGCGACTTCTTCGGCTTCTCTGGCGTTTTCTGCCACCCGTTGAATTGAGTCGGTCATCATCTGTACCGAATTAAGGGTGACGGCCAATTCCTCCGCCATCCGCAGGGCATCGCTAGACTGATTGCGGGCGAAAGATTCACTATTGGTACTGCCTTGATTCACCTGTTTTGCCGCTTTTTTCACCTGTCGGACAATTTCGCGCAGGTTTTGGATCGTCAAATTAAAAGCATCGGCCACCGCCCCTAAAACATCGGCGCTTACCTCCGCTTCCACGGTCAGATCTCCCCGAGCCGCTCCTTCCACATCATCGAGAAGTCGAATCACTTGCCGTTGTAAGTCTTCCCGTTCCCGTTCCGTTTCGGCGGCGCGACGTTGGGCTTCCGTGGTGGTAATTACCACCACCCGAGCCATCTGATTGAAACGATTGGCCAGTTGACCGAATTCATCTTCCGAGTAGATCGTCGCTTTAGCGTTAAAATTACCTTCCGAGAGATGATCGAATTGGCTTTGCAGATCGTTGAGACTGCGCTTAATCTGACTAATTAGCAACTGTAAACCTAGCCAAGTCAGGGCAAAGGTTCCCAATCCAGTTAATAACATCATTGCTGGTTTCGGTTGACTCCAAGGAGAAAGGCTGGCTGGTGCTGGTGGTATTGGGGCTGGTTTGGGGGCAACTTTTGCAGAAAGCCAAGAGGTGGTGCTAACGGCAAAAATTAACACCACCGGGGTAATACCCGCTAAAGCCGCTAAAATTAGTTGCTTTTTGCCTAAAGAAGCGTTGACAAAAAAGCCTAATTTGCCCGGATTGACTTCCACCACTGGCTTGAGCAAGCGCTCGGAAGCATGGTTAAGATGACTATCTCTTTTGTCATTGGGGATTTTTAGACTAGAAGGATTAAAACTAGGCTCTCCCACACCAGAACTGGCATTAAGGCGCGCACCGGGTTCGGGGAGAAAACCACCACTTAAAGCTTCCCCCCCCGAACTGGTAAATAGCTCCCAGTCCCCCAGTCCTTGAACCGTATCCGTCAGAGCCAGTGGGGAAAAACCGTCTAAATCCTCATCATTGAGTTCTGGTTCCCCAAAATCTCCGGTTTCGTCTTCCTCGTCTCTTTTTTGAGTGACTCTGCCCTGATTAAGGCCAGTTTTTGCCCCTTGTGGGTGGGTCGATTCCAGGTCAATGGCAAAAGTGCTTTCTTCTAGGGTATCCCTATAGGATAACTCCTGATCTCTACCGGTGAGGGGATTTCCCCTCAGATCAGAGGAAACCATAAAAGTGGCTTCTCCCGTTGACCCTAACTCACCGTCCCACCCTTCCTCCAGCGAGTCAATCTCCGCCGCTTCTAAAAAGGGGAAAGGGGCTTCCCCCTCCGCCGAATCGCTAGACCACTGGGAACTGTGAGAGCCAGGGCCCGGCAGGGTAAGGGAACTAAAGGCGGTTTCCTCCGATTCCTCAAAATCATCGTCATAGGAATGGACTTTACTTACCGTAGGCTCGCTGGGATCCTCCTCATTGAAAAGACTACCATTCCAATCCAGCCCTTTATTTTGTCCATCGGGGTCAGCCCCTTGCGACTTCCTAGAGCGAGAATGGTTAAAACCTTGACCTAGATCGAACGCTGCCTCGCTGTAGGCAATGCTTTCCGTAGCAGCGATCGTAAAATCTCCCTCCTCGGCTTCAAAACGCAATTGCCGAATCTGATCGAGACCACGCTGGGCATAATCGACTAGATCGGAATTATTGGGAGAATTTTTAGCCAATTGCAGCACTTTTTCGTAACGTTCCTCCGCCAATCTGTATTGTTGTAGTCCTAGATGAATGTGACCCTGTAAAAGCATGACATTGGCATCCTCGGGATACTTGCTGATCATCTCTTTGACAATGACGGCGGCATCCTCAAGGTTGCCCTGGCAATAGGCGGTGTTAGCCTTTCTATAGAGTTTTGCGTATTCTGTCCCTGACGGCATTTGCCCCTCCCCTAGTAAAGTTAAATGAAGTAGTTAGTAGTTTCAAGAAAGAATTCCTATAAATCCTATTCTGCTATTTTTTTCAGGTTTTAAGCCGCCCAACGGGCAGAACGGAGTATGGCCAGATGATCGAGTAGTCCTAAGGTTTTTTTTGATTCTTGGCCCAGAATCCACTCCCCCTGCACATAGGGGGCGATCTGAGCGGGAATACTGGCGGCACTACCTAGTTTATCTGGGTCGAGCCATTCCATATCTCCCAAACGTTCCACCGCTAAACCGAGGATCGTTTCCTCTTCTTTGAGCGCAATTATGGGAATTTCGGCTCGATCGGTGTTTAAGCGGCTGCTATCCCCCAAAAATTGCCCGAGATCCGCCACCCAGATCACTTGACCCCGGAGATTGATCGTGCCGAGAAGCAAGGGTGAAGCATTGGGAATGGGGGTAATCCGATCGAGTGGTTGCTGTATTACCTCGCCAATGCTCACGGCACTAAGGGCAAACTCCTCCTGAGAGGGTAGATAAAATCGCAAGTACAGTTCACCGACGGGAGTTTCTAATTCCTGATTGTCGGGGGCGATATCTTGAGCGTTACCAGTAAAAAAATCGGCGTTGTTAAGCATGAGTTTAGTTCTCTTGCAACTAATAATTCGGGCGGCGTTTTTAGCTGTCTTGACCTATACCATAGATACACTGTCTCTGGTGAGGGCAATTTTATCGGCGCAACAGTTGTTTAATGGTATAAATGAACTCAATCGGTTCAAAGGGCTTGACAATGTAGGCATCGGCTCCGATTTTCATGGCCCAATAGCGATCAAAGACTTCCCCTTTCAAGGAACAAATGACCACCGGGACATTTTTGGTTTTTGGATCCGACTTGAGACGACGACACACCTCATAACCATTCATGCGGGGCATGACGATATCGAGAACGACGAGATCGGGATTGAGTCTCTGAATATGTTCGAGGGCTTCTACCCCATCCGTGGCGATCGTGACCTTGATGCCGCTATTGCGGAGTAGATCACAGATCAGTTCCCGTTGCGTTTGGCTGTCTTCTACCAGCAATATTTCGCTCATAACTCCCTACCTAGCTCGGCTGCCAAGAACAACAATGGCAAAAGATGCCCGATAATAGTCCCCTTTGACTGGATGCTCGGAAATTGCTCTCATTTTTGCCTCCAACGCAATCTGAAATTTATCAGGGGTTTCCCTCTAAACAAGGACTTGATTCACCCTTTCGGGTTTCATCTCTATAGTTCCCAATTTTACCGGTGAACTACTCTCAAGGTCGTTGAGAGCTTCCTATTTCACGGGGGATTGCCTCAAGACGGACTTACGCCCAGCTTTTGGTCTTACATCCCCTCTATAGGCAGTATCGCGCTTTTCCTAACGATAATATCCGTAAGGCTTCATTTCTGATATTTATCGCCGCGTTTATCTCCCGGTCATGGGTTGTTTTACAATGCACACAAGTCCAACTTTCTAACCTCAAGCGGCAAACTACCCACTTGATTTAGACAGACATTACAAGTTTTAGAACTAGGAAAAAACCTATCAACTTCGGTATAAGTTTTTCCTTCCCATTCTGCCTTGTATTTAAGCATTGTACAAAACATTCCCCAACCACAATCACTAATAGCCTTAGCTAAATTATGATTGCGTACCACGCCTTTAACATTGAGGTTTTCTACCGCAATAACTTGGTTTTCGTTAACTATCTTACGGGATAGTTTGTGGAGAAAATCCTCACGACATCTTGATATTTTAGAATGGACTTTAGCTACTTTACGTCTAGCTTTTTGACGGTTGTTACTTCCCTTCTTTTTACGGGATAGCTTCTGTTGTTTCCTTTTTAGATTACGTTGATGTTTAGCAAAATGTTTAGGGTTATCATATTTACTGCCATTACTGGTAATACAAAAATGAGTTATAGCGGTTCTCGCATCTGTGCGGCACACTTAAACCTTTGCTGATTAAGCTGTTCAGGATATGGAATGTACCTCTTGTGAATCAGAAACGCTATAATCCTAAATCAATTCCTATCGCTTTTCCATCCGTTGATGTCGTCACGGAATCTCATCCGTCATCAACTAAAATAGAAGCGTAGTATTTATCATCGGGATTTCTTGACACGGTTACAGTTTTTATCGTTCCTTCAACACTCCAGGCTCTTCTCGACTTTGTGTGATAATTTTTGCTTATGGAATCCTGAAGTGCTTATCGGGCAGAACTTTTAGGACTATTTTGCGGATATTCTATCAGTATAAAACTCGTTTCCACACAGAAACCAGAAGAGCCAACTCCCAGTGACGAACACAATAAACCAATCCAATTTTAGGAAGCTTTAGATAATCTCCCTCAAATTTAATATTAGCTGGATAGCTAATTGATTGTTTACCATGTTTAGATTTGAATCTTGGTAGTCTAGCTCGTTTCTCAAAGAAATTTTGATAAGCTTGCGATAAGTTCAAAGCAACAACCTGTAAACACTGGGAATAAGCATCTGTCAACCACTCATATTCTTTTTTGAGACTAGGCAATAGTCCTTGAATATAGTTTCGTGTCAGTCCTTTTCCTCTGGTTTTATAGGTTTCTTTGCATAAATTCAGGGAAAATTCCCAAACCAACGACCACAGCCAAAGCTTTTTGCTAAGGCTATTTCTTGCTCGGTATTAGGCTTAAGTCTGAATTTGTACGCTTTGTACATAAGAATTATCAAGAAACTATAACTATGATATAGCGTTTCCCAATCTCATGAGGTACACCAAAATCTTAACTCCTGACTCCTGACTCCTCAAAACCTAAGACTCTGTACCTCACAACTATAGAAGTTGCTATAACATAGTTTTTGAGGAATTGTCTATATGCTGGTCAGCATTCTTGAGGTGAACCCTGGGGCGAATTGCTTCGCCCCTTTAAAAGCCCCGTCCCCTCGCGCTAAGCGCGAGGGATGAATGCTGACATTCAGTTAAATCCTGTTTAATAAGGTATGGGGGTACTGCGGATCGCTGGAGCTGCGGAGCGCCAGAGAAACAATCCATCGCTGGTGATCTAGAGATGATGCCCAATCCCGTCCCACTCCCTCTTGATGAGAAACGCTCTCTTCCCTCCTCTTGTCACTAATAATAAATCTGATAAGCTAATTATGTAACATATTTTTCAGTAAGCTTTACGGTTCTTCTGGTTTCTGTGTGGAAACGAGGTCTATACTGATAGTTTCTTCTTTCAAAATAGTCCTAAAAGTCTTGCCCAGTAAGCATTTAAACTTACATAAGCAAAAATTATCACACAAAGTCGAGAAGAGCCGCTTTACGAGATTGACTACCGAATTTTTTGAGACCAAGATAGTACGCTTGAACTGGACAATCAGCAAAAATTTTCCAGTCGGGAAGGGGAAGAATTGAGAACAAATGTATGGATAAAAAAGAAAAACTCGAATGATAGAAATTAAAAAATTTTTGGGATCGGATGGTTACACACCAAACCATAGACGGGCTGCTCCTAGCCTTGATCGCCAACTCTCCCTAAAACCGATGACAAAAACTTTTATTATAGAGGACGACTACTCGTGCTATACCTTGCAGAAGTAAAAAAACAGACTAGAGGTTTTATCGGCGGTTACAAAACCGAATTGAAACTATTGGCCTGTCAGCATAAGGATCAGACGTGGAGTGCCATACCAGGGGAAGATATCTTAACCTACGACGAAACTAACTCCCTGAGTGAAGGTGCGCTTCTCTTGGTAAATTTGAGCAATAATCGTCAACTGCAAGGAAACCCGGAATTAGCGGGAGCGGAGATGGTGCGGCAACTGCAAAAGATTTCCCGTTTGATGGAGCGCAGCAAGAAAGATCAAGAGAAAATCGAGCAGTGGAAACAATCCCTCACCTATCAAAGCGAGATTCTCAACCGCCAGAAAATGGAAATGGAGACAAGAATCGAGCAAATTGAACAAATAGAGGCAGAATTAGAGTATTTAGAGCGCAAAAGACAAGAACTGGAAACCCTAAAACAACAATTAAACGAGCAACAGCGACAGCTGGAAGAAGGACAAATAAATCGTAACTCCTACCCCAATCTTTCCCCAGAACAACAACAATTTATTCGCTGTCTAGCGGAGCGTTTAGCTGCTCATCATGATCGGGGCAATTCTCCCTCACAAATTCTCCATTCCACTCTTGAATCTGTGCAGGAACAACAGACAATTTTAAATAGTTGTTGGCAGAGTTTAGAGGAGCAGAAAAAAGCTGTAGAAAATCGTCAGGTCGCCAACGATGAAATGCTCGATTATCTAGAAAAAAGAGCTAGGGAATTAGAGACGAGTCGCAGTGCTTTGGAAACAGCTAAAATAGAATTACAAATACAAGAAACTCTTCTGAGTCAAAAACAGCAATTATTCGAACACCTTAACCTCACCCTACAAACCACTGATTCTACTCGACAAATGCTCCTTCGTCTCCTCGGAGGGGAAGAACTAGGTTTTGATGGTAGAATCGATCTAGAAGCTCTTGAACAAATGCCTTTAGAAGAATTGGAGAGCTTAGTTAAGAACTTACAAACAGACCTCAAGCGCTGGGAAATTTTTGTCAACGACCAAGAGGAAGAATTAACTCTCCAATGCCAAACCGTGGAAGAATTAGAAGCAAGAATGGCTACAATAGATCAATCTGAGCGAGCTAATTTAGAATCCGAATTAGCCGAGGAACAGGAAAAAAAAGGAATGCTGGCGGCAACTTTAGTCGGACAAAGACGTAATCTCCAAGAAAGGCAAGCTATTAGCTCTCAACATCTGAAAATTCTGCAACGGAGACAGGGGATTTTATCCCCAGAAGATCCTCAAAAATCTGGCTTTGAACCATTGTTAATGCTGTTGGCCGATAATTATCAAAATAGTCTCCAAGAAAGTCAACGTTTAGCAGCAGAAATCAAGGGACTACAAGAGGATTTACAAAAAAGCAGCGATAGTATTGACGGTCAATGGTCGGATTTAGAGCAAAAAACTCGTGAATTTGAAGAACAGGAGCGACAATGGCGCGATACTAATCTGGCATTATTGCGTTTAAAAACTCAGGTACAACAGTACGAAACTTTCCTGCAACCTGTGCAGGATCAACTCGATCAAATCCGTCAAAAACTAGAAACTATCTCCCAGTGGTTGATGCCGATGGAATCTAATGGTAGTGCCTATCATTACGCCATTAACAGTTAGGCTTAATTAGGGTTCCTGAACAAATAATACAGGGCAATCTGGACATAGATTTCGCCGTTTTTGCCGAGCAATGATAACTTTTATAGCTTTTTATCTATGGATAAAATAATTTAGAGCAATTTAACTCTAGGTTAGATGTGGTATAGACTAGGATTAGTAATTTATACTCAGATAGCCATGAGACAATCCGATCGAGAAATAATAATTTTAGCGGCTGTGGCCTCCCTCTTAGCGGTGGTGGCGGAAGTAGCGATCGCTTTTTAGATAAAAAAAACTGATTTATGGGGTTAAAGTCCAGCAAAATTGACAATCAATACCGAGGAAAGATATCGATAGAATGCTTGTGACAGGGGCAACAATTGCGATCGCATCGAGCAGCGAAATTAAAGCATGAGTATTAGTGTAACGGGTCAGGTAAAAAGAATCGAAATAGGCACGGGAACTTGGGCATTAATTGCCGATAACGGTCAAACCTACGAATTAATAGACCCTCCCGCCGAATTAACCCAAAAAAAGGCAAAAGTGACAGTTATAGGTCAAATTCGCTCAGATGTGATGACCCTGGCCATGATCGGGCCAGTTTTACAAGTGATCTCCTTTCAATCCCTGCCATGAAGCCAAAAAATACTGCTTAAAAAAGGGTAAAATCGGTTTTTTAAGCCTGTAATCTCGAAAAATTGCCGTAATTGTCCCTCAGCTATCCCAGAAAGAAAAATTGTCAAGAATACCCTAGAGGTTGATTTTTTCGAGAATAATCTCGAAATTTTGGATAATAATACTACAATAGACAGCAACTTTGTCTTAGGAACATCGGAATAACCTAAACCGATCTGTCTGATTGGTTTAACTCGTAGTTACCTAAGTTGGCGTGAGGAGAGGACTGAATGAATTTGCGCGATAATGCTTTAACGATTCTGCAAGAAACGAGTCGAACTTTTTATATTCCCATAAGTCGTTTACCAGATCGTCTGCTCGAGGCAGTAGCCTCAGCTTATCTCTGTATGAGGGCGATCGATGAAGTAGAAGACCATCCCGACCTAGATAACTTCAGTAAAGCCCAGATATTAAGACAAATTAGCCTGAATTTACAAGCAGGTACTGAAAATTCTACCAAAGAGGATTTTACTTTTGGCTTAGTCCATCGGGAGATTTTGCCAGAAGTAACCCTGAGAATTGGCGAATGGGCCCTGTTAGCACCGGATTCGATCGCCCCGCGGGTTTGGGATGCCACGGCGGCCATGGCCGATCGCATGGCCTACTGGGCTGGGAATAACTGGGATATTCGCACAGAAATAGAATTAGATCAATATACCTTTAGTGTGGCCGGTGCCGTGGGTTTATTGCTGTCTGACCTCTGGAATTGGTACGATGGCACCGAAACTAATCGCAGTTATGCCATCGGTTTTGGTCGGGGTTTACAAGCGGTTAATATTGCCCGCAACCACGGGGAGGATCGGCGCCGGGGGGTAAGTTTTCTACCCCGTGGTTGGACAATTAGTGATATTCATAATTATGCCCGTCGTAATCTGAAATTAGCCGATTATTACACTCAATCGCTGCCGAAAGGGCCGGCCCTTGATTTTTGTAAGATTCCCCTCGCTTTAGCCCATGGCACTCTCGAAGTCCTAGCGTTAGGTAAGGAAAAACTCAGCCGCAGCGATGTCATCGCTTTGGTACAACAAATTACCCGTTAGAGGAAATCAAAACCAAAATTGCCCACGATCGCTCTTCCAAAGTCAGGAATCACAAGCGTGGGCAAAAAACCGGTGAAGTTCAGTAACTTAGAACAAACCGAGAGTTAAAGATATATCGATGGGGAAAGTGGCACCAATACCTAACCAAATCGTGACCACAGTACCAAATAGGAAGATAGCGGTAGCGACGGGACGACGGAAAGGATTTTGGAATTTATTGACGCTTTCAATAAAGGGAACTAACATCAAGCCTAGGGGAACGCCGGCCATGCAAGCGATACCTAAGAGTTTGTTAGGAAGAATACGGAGAATTTGGAAAACGGGATAAAGATACCACTCTGGCAGAATTTCTAGGGGAGTAGCGAAAGGATCGGCAGGTTCACCGATCATGGTGGGATCCATAATCGCTAAACCGGTGCAGAGTCCGATCGTACCGAAGATAACCACCGGGAAGACATAGAGTAGATCGTTGGGCCAAGCGGGTTCACCGTAGTAGTTGTGACCCATACCTTTAGCCAACTTAGCGCGGAGAGCGGGATCGCTGAGATCGGGCTTTTTTAATGTGGACATGGATAATGTCTCCTAAAAATGATTTCGGATCGACAGAGATATTTTTCTGAATTATAGAGGCCCAGAAATGCCTTGTTTACGGATCATCAAGAAATGTAGCAACATGAAGACCGCGATCGACCAGGGTAGTACAAAAGTATGTAAGCTGTAGAAACGGGTTAAAGTTGCTTGACCGACGCTTTCGCTACCGCGCATCAGGGTGACGAGTTGATCACCGACGACGGGAATAGCAGCAGGTACACCGGAAACAATTTTAACCGCCCAGTAACCCACCTGATCCCAGGGTAAGGAGTAACCGGTGACACCGAAGCTAACGGTGATCACGGCCAGGACAACCCCAGTTACCCAGGTTAATTCGCGAGGTTTTTTGAATCCACCGGTCAGATAGACGCGGAAAACGTGCAGGATCATCATTAACACCATCATACTGGCGGACCAGCGATGGATAGAACGAATTAACCAACCAAAGTTAACTTCGTTCATGATGTACTGTACGGAGGAGAGGGCCTCTGCTACAGTGGGTTTGTAGTAGAAGGTCATGGCAAAACCAGTGGCAAACTGGATCACGAAGCACACAAGGGTGATACCACCCAGACAGTAGAAGATATTAACGTGGGGGGGAACGTATTTGGTGCTGATATCATCAGCGATCCCTTGAATTTCTAAGCGTTCCTCAAACCATTGATAGGCTTTAGAATCCGTTACTTGTTTGGTAAACATCGCGTAACCAGTAAGAAAAATGAAAGATTTAAGGTGTGACCTTTAAAAAATGTAACACAGTTTTCAGGGCTAATTCTCGCTCTTGTCAGGTTTCTCCACCGGTGGGGATCAATCAGCGATCGCTAGTCCCGAAAAACCGCCAACTTCCTAAAATTTCTCTTAAAATGTCTCCTAGACTACAAAAAATCAGGCCAATTGTCCGACACTGGGAATAGGTAAGGTTGACAGCTAGTTACTGATTTGCTCACATTGACCTACATACGCCACTATTTAGGCGAACGTTTGTGACCCTAAGAAAAGCCGTTGAGCTATGGGGATTACATCCCAATACATTAAGAGAATATGCCGATGAAGGGAAAATCAAAAGTATCAAAAACGAAGCAGGGCAACGATTGTACGATGTCCAGTCTTACGTCAATGGTGCAGCTAGAGCTTCCCTTGTTTGCTACTGCCGAGTCAGTTCAATCAAGCAACGAGATGACCTTGAGAGACAAGTCAGCTTTATGCGCGGATTCTATCCAGAGGCAGAAATCATCAAAGACATCGGTAGTGGGCTTAACTTCCAAAGAAAAGGACTTAGAGCCATACTGGACAGATTATTGTGGGGAAATAAACTCACAATTGTTATGTCCACACTGGACAGATTATGCCGATTTAGATTCGAGCTTATACAGTACATGGTCGAACAAAACGGTGGCAAAATCTTGGTTCTCGACCAAACTGTTCACAGTCCCGAATCAGAACTTACAGCAGACTTGTTATAAATACTTCACATCTTCTCTTGCCGAATGCCCGGACTCAGGAAGTACGCTCAAAAAATCAAAGAAAGTGCGGATTTATCCAACAACAGAACAGAAGAAACTGATGAAACACTGGTGGGGAGTATCTCGGTTTGTCTTCAACCAAACCATTAAATATCTACAGGAACCAGATAGAAAAGCTAATTGGAAGGCTATCAAGACCGGAATCATTAATGATTTACCAGAATGGGCTAAAGAAGTCCCCTACCAGATTAAATCAATAGCAGTCAAAGACGCTTGTGAAGCCGTTAAAAATGCTCAAAGAAAATATCAAAAAACTGGGGAAATCCAGAAAGTAAAATTCCGTTCCCGTAAAGATAAACAGCAATCATGTTATATTCCTAAGTCAGCCATTTCAGAAAAAGGAATATATCACACAAAATTAGGGCAAATACGCTTCACCGAATCACTGCCCGACAATTTTGGGGATAGCCGATTAGTATCCAGAAATGGACAATACTATTTAGCTATTCCCCATGAGGTGCAACGATGCGAATCCGATAACCAAGGACGCATTGTCGCCCTAGACCCCGGTGTTAGAGATTTTCTGGCACTATTCTCGCCTAATAGTTTTGGCTCAATCGGGAGTCAGGATATAGGTAAAATCCAACGATTATGCTATCACCTTGATGATTTAATTTCTCGTTCTACCAAAGTTAATGCTAAAACCAGAAACCGTTATCGAAAAGCAGCTAATCGACTAAGAAATAAAATCAGGAATTTAGTAGATGAACTTCATCATCAAGTTGCTAGATTCCTAGTTGATAACTTTGATGTGATTCTTTTGCCTACTTTTGAAGTGTCAGAAATGGTTCTAAAAAATAGCAGGAAGATTCGCTCAAAATCTGTTAGACAGATGCTTAACTGGTCTCATTACCGATTTAAGCAATTTCTCAAGCATAAGGCTTTTGAGATGGGTAAATTAGTAATAGACTGCTGTGAAGCCTATACGTCGAAAACAGTTAGCTGGACTGGTGAATTAATACATAACTTAGGTGGAAAAAAAGTCATTAAATCCAAGATTGATGGCAAGACGATGGATAGAGATATTAATGGCGCACGAGGAATTTTTCTTCGTGCTTTGGGAGATACCCCCTCTTTAAGAGACTCTCTTAGAGTGCATTGTTAATGTATGTTAGCAAAAAAGTATCGGTATGCAATGAGGTCAGTGTGCTATTAAATACCTACGATCCCGAAGGCTTCTACGACGAACTATTCTTGGATGATGGTCAACCTCGTCCCCACTCGTCCCCTTTAATCAAATGGTTGCAGAATCTGCCACCCCGAGAACTTCAACAACACCGGGAAACCGCTCAGTCGGCCCTGTTTGAATTGGGGGTGACTTTCAATGTCTATAGTGACAATCAAGGGGTGGAAAAAATCTTTCCTTTTGATATTATTCCCCGAATTGTCGCAGCTGAGGACTGGGATTATTTAGAAAGAGGCCTGAAACAACGCATCAAAGCCCTCAATCTTTTTCTCTCCGATATCTACAATGACCAGTTAATCATTAAAGATGGCATTATTCCCCCCGAATTAATCGCCTCGGCGACGGGATTTCTTAAACCCTGTGTGGGACTAAAACCCGCCGGAGGTATCTGGTGTCACATCACGGGAACCGATTTAGTCCGCGATAAAGATGGTCAATGGTACGTTTTAGAAGATAATTTGCGGGTTCCTTCCGGTATTTCTTATGTCCTCGAAAATCGTCGGGTAATGAAAAGCACCTTCCCCGATATTTTCCAGACAATGAATGTTAAACCGGTGGATGATTATCCTTCCCATCTGTTGGAAACTCTCCTTAATTTAGCCCCGCCCCAATTGCCTAATCCCACCGTGGTGGTTTTAACCCCCGGAACCTATAATTCTGCCTACTTTGAACATTCTTTTATCGCCCAACAAATGGGGGTAGAATTAGTGGAAGGGCGTGATTTAGTCGTCTTTGATGGTTATCTACAAATGAAAACCACCAAGGGATTAAGACGGGTAGATGTGGTATATCGTCGCCTCGATGATGACTTTTTAGATCCGGCGGTTTTTCGTCCCGATTCGATGTTAGGTGTACCCGGATTATTAAAAGTTTTTCAGGAAGGCCGCGTCGCTTTAGCTAATGCTCCTGGTACGGGAGTCGCTGATGATAAGGTTATTTATGCTTTTGTCCCCGATATGATTCGTTATTATCTGGGAGAAGAAGCGCTTTTAAATAACGTTCCCACCTATCTTTGTTGGCGAGAAAAGGACTTAGATTATGTTTTAAATAATCTTGATAAATTAGTTGTGAAAGCTGCCAATGAATCGGGAGGTTATGGGATGTTAGTTGGTTCCCAAGCTACCTCGAAAGAACGAGAAGAATTTGCCCCACGCATTGCCGCTAATCCCCGCAATTATATCGCTCAACCAGTGTTAAGTCTTTCTAGGGTTCCAACTTTAATTGACACGGAAATTGAAGGTCGTCATGTGGATTTACGTCCCTATATTCTCCATCGTGGCGATGAAATTTATGTGCATCCCGGGGGGTTAACTCGCGTGGCTTTGAAAAAGGGTTCTTTAGTGGTTAATTCTTCTCAAGGTGGTGGCAGTAAAGACACTTGGGTTTTAACCAAGTAATCAAGACAATAATCAAAATTTTGCTGGGTTACTAACCCACCCTACCCTTTCCTTTTTCCCAGTTAATTATGCTTAGTAGAGTTGCCGATTCAATTTATTGGTTAAATCGCTATATTGAACGGGCGGAAAATGTCGCCCGGTTTATGGATGTTAACCTTAATTTAATGTTAGATGTACCTACCAGTGTTTTGCAACAGTGGGAACCTTTGGTTTTAACCACGGGAGATTTAGAACAATTCAAGGAACGTTACGGCACAGCCACCGCAGAAAATGTGATCAATTTCTTGACATTTGACACGGAATATAGTAACTCAATTATCTCTTGTTTGCGCTGGGCCAGAGAAAATGCTCGGTCAGTTCGCGAGATTATTTCTTCGGAAATGTGGGAACAGGTTAATGGTTTTTTCTTGATGGTAAAAGATGCTTCCTCTTACCATCCTCAAACTACTTTACCTAACTTTTTTACTCAAGTTAAATTGGCTAGTCACCGTTTTGCGGGGGTGATGGATGCAACGATGACTCATAATGAAGGTTGGCATTTTGGCGTTATGGGAAGATTACAGGAACGCGCCGATAAAACCGCCAGAATTCTTGATGTTAAATACTATTATCTCTTACCTTCCGCTCAATGGGTAGGAACTTCTCTAGACCAAATTCAATGGATTGCTTTACTGCGGTCCGTGAGTGCCTACGAAATGTATCGTAAATGTCAACGACGGATTACTCCTAGTGACGTGGCTGAATTTTTAATTCTTAATCGAGAATTTCCTCGTTCAATTCACTTTTGTCTGCGGGAATTAGACCACTGTTTGCATCAAGTTACTGGGACTCCCATAGGAACTTGGGGTAATTCGGTAGAAAGAAGTTTAGGGCGACTTTGTGCGGAAATGAGTTATCTAACTATCGAGGATATTATTGAAATGGGATTGCATGAATTCCTCGACCATATTCAAAAAAGAGTTAATGATGTGGGAATAAAAATGACGGAAACTTTCTTTGTTTTTAATCCCGAACTTGCCCCACCTCTGCCAGTAAATAACTTTCAATATCAATCCCAATTAACAACTTAATGCGTTATCACATTCGGCATCAAACCAACTATTTCTATAATCAACCCGTGATTTTATCCCCCCATCTGCTGCGCTTGCGACCAAAATCCGATGGTGGGCAAACTTTGCGAGAGTTTACCCTCAAAATTAACCCGGAACCTTTAACGATAACTAATATTATCGACCTCGATGGCAATTCTTGTTTACAAATTTGGTTTAATCAACCGACGGAAGAATTATTGATTGATGTGGTGAGTGAAGTGGAAACCCATGGGGTTAATCCTTTTCAGTATTTATTGGAACCTTGGGCGACCTGTTTACCCTTTGATTATCCCATTTCTCTCCACAGTCAATTACAACCCTACAGACAATTTTATGGGTTAGCTAATGACCCCGATGTGACAGCATTAGCGCAGGAAGTTATGCAGGAAACCGAGGGACAGGTGCTATCTTTCCTGTTTAATCTTAATGACAAAATTTACCGAAATTGTCAGCAAATTATTCGTATTACTGGGGAACCCTATCTACCCGGAAACACTTGGAAAAATAAGCAGGGTTCCTGTCGCGATTTGGTGGTTTTATTTATGGATGTGTGTCGCTGTGTGGGATTAGCTTCCCGTTTTGTCAGTGGCTATCAAGAAGGAGATTTAGACCAAGGAGAAAGACATTTACACGCTTGGGTGGAGGTGTATTTGCCGGGGGGCGGCTGGAAAGGCTATGATCCTACCCATGGATTAGCGGTGAGTGACCGTCATATTAGCCTCGTTTCTAGTCCAATTCCCCGTTATTGCGCCCCGGTACAAGGAAATGCTCGACCGGTTAATCTCGGTCATCAAGTGATAGAATCTCAGCTATCATCGACAATTGCGCTTGATTTGTTATCTTGAGGATGATTGTTTATTGGAGTTACTAATATGTTAGAAATGTCGCAAGTTTGGACTAAAAAAAGTGCGACAAGTCGATACTCTAGCCTCAACTGGGACTGCGCTAAAGCGCAACTACAAACCTATCAGAAGCCTAATATTCCCAAAATTATCGGTAAGGCTTTTTGACAGGCTTGGGCAAGTTTGCTGGCAGGTTCCAAAGCTTTAGCAATTGTTTCGAGAAAATTAACCGCTCGTTGGGCTTTCTTTTGCAGTCCGGCATCATCAGGATTTTGACTAGCTTGGGCAATCTTTTTCACTTGGTTGGCGGCTTCGGCTTTTTCTTCTGCATCTAAATGGCTGTCAATTTCAATCGCCTGGGTTAGTTCTTGCAGTAAGGCTTTGAGTTGGGCATTTTCTGGGGAAGCATCGGCTGCAATTTGGTTAATGGTATTAGTTACATCGCCGATAATTTCGCCGAAATTGACGGCGGAATTATTAATATAGCCGATGGTAGTATTTTGGGAACTGTCGTTACTGTGGCTCATGGCTTTTGCCTCTACATGGATGGGACGGTTGGCGAGGGTTTTCATAATTTCCATCATATCAACACTTTGTTGGCGATAGATGGCAATTTCTGTCTCTTTGGCGGTGAGTTGTGCCTTATATTGGGCTTCGATGGCTGCGAGTTGTAGTTGATAATTTTGGTTAAATTCTTGATGAATTTTCTCTTTATCAGTGTCGGGCGGTACATGGACTTTTACCACTATCACGCCATCTCCTTTATTGGCAATGCTCTGTATCTGAAGCGGCGTATCTTCATTCTGCACTTGTACTTCTTTTAAGGCGGCGATGAAAGCTTTCCAATCTACCCCATTGCGGAAAATGAGGTCAACAGTGTCGAACATTTCGGCAAATAATTTAGTAAATTCGCCCGGTTGAAATTCGCCACTACTGGGGCGGCGCTCTTTCTGCCCATTAAGCAAGTAAATATACTGGCAGTCCACCTCATCCAGTTGGGTGGTGGCATCAATATTCCAATTTTCCACGCAAGCACCCGTCAGGGTAGCATGGCGCAAATCTGCATTGACGGCGTTGACTTCGGTGAGGTTTGCCCCCGCAAGGTTGGCGTATTGCAAGCTGGCTTCACTGATATTCGCTAGGCGCAAGTTGGCAGCTTGCAGGTTTGCCCCCTCCAGGTATGCCCCCCGTAAATTGGCTTGGGCAAAGTCTTTTCCGCTTCCGGTGCGGGAATCAATCAGAAATTCCCTAACCCGGGGATTGGCTAATAAGGTATTGCCGGGGCGGGCTAATTCCAATTTAATTGCTTGTTTAAAAATTGTTTTATTCAAGATTGCCTGATTAAAATTGGTACTTTTTAAGGTGGCTCCTGTAAAATCCGCCTCGGTTAAATTGGCTTGAAAAAAGGATGTGCCACCAATAGCAGCAAAGGCTATCACAATTTTACGCAACCAAGGATCGCGGTGTTCTTGTTTAAGGGTCAACCAACCGAGCCAACAGAAAAGTAATGTCAAGGCTCCGGCTACGGCTCTGGCTACGGCTCCGGCTACGGCTCCGGCTCCGGCTCCGGATACGGCTCCGGCTCCGGCTCCGGATACGGCATCCTCTCCGGCTGAGGCTACGGCTAGGGCTACGGCTCTGGCTACGGCTACGGCTACGGCTACGGCTCCGGCTCCGGCTCCGGCTCCGGCTACGGCTAGGGCTACGGCTACGGCTCCGGCTCCGGCTCCGGCTACGGCTAGGGCTACGGCTAGGGCTCCGGCTACGGCTAGGGCTAGGGCTACGGCTCTGGCTACGGCTAGGGCTAGGGTTACGGCTAGGACTCCAGCTACGGCTCCGGCTAGGGCTAGGGCTACGGCTAGGGCTACGGCGAAGACTACGGCTAGGGCTACGGCTAGGGCTCCGGCCAAAATATTTTTACGCCAAGTGACAGCGCAAAAACAGATGAGAAGAATTAAGATTGACCAACCAGCAACTTGATTTTCTGTACTGGATGAATCAAAAATTAAGCCCACCAGATAAGCGGCTGCGGAGGAAAAAAAACTCGAAACCACAATTAACACCAAAGCCAACCCCAGCAAAATCACCAGCCACCGCTTCGGCAATCCCGCCTTCACCCCAGCAAACTTCACCCCCGTCAAATTCGCCCGACTAAAATTTGCCCCGCGTATATCACAACCACTGAAATCCGCCCCCGCTAAGTCCGCACTGCGAAAGTTACCACCCCGCAAGGATTCCCCCCGGAAATCCCGCCGCCCGTTTTTGTACTGTTCAATAACTGCCGCTGCCTTCATCGCCTACGAAATTGCCATACTATGCCCTCAATCTTACTACAAGTCAGAAAGCGGGTTTCTTGAGAGAATCCGATTGACACTCCCACCCCAGCGCTTCGGGATTCTTGGTTCAACGAGTCCACGTTCAAAAACCTGGCATTTTTATGGGCAATCGCCTCAGTTTCCACACCTCACGTTCTAGAATATATCTGAATTTCCCCCATAGATATCTAGTACAATAGCCGAAAAACCCTATCTATCAATGGATACACCCATTAACCTTTCTTAATCTACTAAGTAATTTTCTATGGAGAGTTAAATTATGTCGTCAACTGCCTACGAAACTGATTATAATCAATGGCTAAAAGAGACGGTAAAACAGTTACAAGAGCGTAATTTTGAGCAGGTGGATTGGGATAATTTAATTGAAGAAATCGAGAGTATAAGGAAAAGTGATAGACGAGCTTTAATGAGTCTGTTAACCCGTCTTATCGAACATCTTTTAAAGCTGGCTTATTGGCAAGAAGAAAAAAAACGGTCAGGTAATCATTGGGCGGCAGAAATAGTCAATTTTCGCGCCCAAATACAGCATCGTTTAGAAGATAGTCCCAGCTTACGGCCAGAATTAGCAGCTATGTATGATAAAGTTTATCCAGTGGCGATTAAATCGGTTTCTCAGCTTTTTTCCCTCAATTCAGACGCTCATATATCCCTCGAACAAACATTAGATGATAATTGGTTTCCCCCGGCTGAAAAATAGTTCTGAATTAGGAGTAATACTAAAGCTGAATAAATGTGAAATATAGACGAGATAAGGGTTTTAGTGTCCTGTTTCGCTCCCACAGGTGCAAGATTTTGAGAGAATCGTGGTTCAAAACCTTGGGTCTTCATCGGCCCGCTTCCTGTGGGGGCGAAGCATTCGGGCAATAACCTATCGGTGAAACCGGAGATTTTCTATCCGAATGCTTCGCCCGTACTTTTTGCCGCAAACCCTAATCAGTTTTTAATAACCAGATTTATTGTAATTTGGATAGTCAACAGCTTACCCACGACTATAAAATTAACATCCATCTGGCGGGGGTATTACCCTAGTTAATACCCCCTATTTTTGGTACGGTATAGTGTTAAGCTTCTCCTGTGATTGATAAACCCTCTACCCAAACGTAGGGACAAACACCACTGGGAGTAATAACTACTTCCGGTTCCAGATAAACAATCGATTTCAGCAGTGTTAAAATATCTCCTGCTACGGTAGCGGAATCGATGCTAACGCGCTCATTTTTGTTCACTAACCAACCATCAAAGGGCAAAGAGAAGGAACCTTGTAGAGAATTAACTCCTGCATGAAGTGCCTGTAAACTATCAATTAAAACCACATTTTCTGCTGTTTCCAAAGAATAGCTCTTTGGTTGATTGGCACTAGCAAAAACGTGATAAAAATGGGGACTAACCGTTACTTTTGCCCCAATGTTACCATTGCCAGTCGGTTCCGTATTCATCCGTTTAGCGGTAATCGTGCTATGGAGAAAATTACTCAAAATCCCCTCTTTTATTAATTCCACACGACGGGTGGGAGTGCCTTCACTATCAAAAGTTTCTGCGGAAACATTAGCCGGATGGAGGGCATCATCACACAAATTTAAGGCAGTAGCGGCGATTTGTGTTCCTAGGGATTCAGGAGTAGAAAGACTCTGTTTATCAAGGACATTTTGAGCATTAAACAGATTAGAAAATGCTCCTATGAGACTCAAAAAGGCGCGGGGGGCAAAAACCACTAAATATTTACCCGTGGTAATCGGTTGATAGTCCAGATGGCTAACAGTTTTGGTAATCGCTTCCTCGATGCAACCATCGATATCTAATTTTTCCAGGCCCGGACTAACCCGAAAAGCACCGGCGCTGCGGGGTTTTTTGCCTTCCTGTTCGGTTTTGGTGTATAAATACACGCTGGCATAACTACGCGCTTCCTGACGCATTGCCCCGTCGCTATTGAGATAAAAACGTCTGACCTGCTGTTGTCCCAAACCGTTATAGGGAACACTGGCAATAGCTGGATGGGCCGCTAGTAGGGATTTTTCGGCGGCTAATAACTTATCGATGAGAGTGGATACCGGTGCTTGATTAGACATTTCGCTGGCCACTTCTGTGGTAGGTGCGGTGGCAGCGGGACTAAAATCGGGGACATTTTCCTTAACGCCAAAAAAGCTGGCTTCCTGGGCGGTTTTTAGGGCTAATTGCAGTCCCACCGGGTCCACATCGGTGGTCGAGGTGACACCGACTTGATTATCCCGATTCCAGACGCGAACGATAACGCTGGAACGATTGGAAGCTTGTACCTGTTTGGGTTCCCCTTGAAACACATCCACATCGGTTTCATCCACAGAGGAACCATAGATGTCGTATTTAGCAATTCCTAAAGCTTGGGCGCTAGAATTAGCGATTTGGGCGATATCTTCAACTTTTTGCATAGATTTTTTTTGGTGTTGGAGGATAGGTGATAGGGAAGTGGGGGAATGGGGGAATGGGGGAATGGGGAAATTTCAACTAAAATCCCAACATTCAACATCTTCTAACTGATAACTGAAGAGAGATGCGGCCAGGTGGTGACAATAAAGACAATAACGGCAGCCGTGGCCAGCATAGCTTTAGCAACGTGGCCGATAACCGTACCGACGACGATACCGACACAGACTTTTAGGGATTGTTGCAAACGGGGGGTTAATTCCAAATCGCGACGATAGGCGTATTCTCCCAAAAAAGCCCCGACCACAGGACCGACAAATAAGCCGATAATTGGGCCGCCAATGGGTAAAGCCGGTAAAAGCCCGAATATTCCCGCTAATAAACCCACTACTAGCCCGATTTGACTCCAATTGCTCGCCCCAACTTTTTGCGCGCCGAGATAACTAGCGAGGAATTCCACCCCCAGACTAAGGAGAAGGATAACAAAGGCCACGGTTAAAGCGACCCCCATCCCCGCGAATTTGGTCACAAAACCCCACACCACCATGGCGATTAAAATCAAACTCATGCCGGGGATAGCGGGCAGCAGTTCGCCAATTATCCCCACTATCATGATGGCGATGAGGAAATAGTAGAGAATTACTAAAGCCATGATTAACGACCGCCAACGGTAATAGAATCGACTTTTAAATGGGGTTGACCAACGGTGACATAAACGCTACCACTGACGGAACCGCAAAAACCGGCCGCTAGACCTAAATCTTGGGAACACATAGAGATTTTATTCATAATCTCCTTAGCTGAACCGATTAAAGTCGCGCCTTTTAGGGGTTTAGTCAGATTGCCGTTTTCGATAAGATAAGCTTCCTCGACAGCGAAATTAAATTCCCCGGTCGCCCCCACACTACCACCGCCCATTTTTTTGCAATAAATGCCTTTATCGATGGAATTAAAGAGATTATCGAGGGTATATTCCCCAGGGGCGATGTAGGTATTCCGCATCCGACTAGCGGCCGCATAGGTGTAGTTTTGACGGCGACCGCTACCTGTGCGCGGATGGCCGGTTTTAATTGAACCGGTGCGATCGGCAATGAAGTTTTTTAGGATACCATTTTCAATGAGGAGAGTACGCTGGGCCGGCATTCCCTCATCGTCCATATCGATAGTACCGAAAGCTTTATCGGATAATCCTTCGTCCCAAGCCGTCAGGTTTTCGTGGGCGATTTTTTCGCCTTTTTTATCGAGAAAGGGCGTGGTTTTTTGCTCAATTTGCGTAGTTTCTAGCAAATGGCCACAGGCTTCGTGGAAGATAACGCCGCCAAATTCATTGGCCATGACGATGGGATAACTGCCAGATTCTACATAGTCAGCGTAAAGCATTTTACCCGCCGATTCGGCCACTTCTGCCGCCGATTCCTCGGCATTCCACGTCCGCAGAAAATCGGGATTACTGGTACTACCCACCCGTTTACCAATGCTAGAACGATTGGTCCCATCGGCACAGAGGAGATTATAGCCCACCGACTGGGTGAGGCGAATATCCCGGGCAAAAGTGCCGTCACTAGCGGCAACTAAAATTTCCTGCCAATCGCGAAAATAAGCGGCGCGACGAGATTGGACGTGAGAGGCTTTCTGATTGAGTTGAACGTTAGCAGTTAGGAGAATATCACCCATTTCTCGCAAAGAACTGCAATTATTCAGCCAAATATCTTTATTTTTGACCGTGGCATAATCCCGGAACATTTCCAGATTGATTTCGGGAATATATGCGTTAGGACCCGGTAGGTTTAAACCCAGAATCGATAAACCTTTTTCTAGGGCATTTTTTAAGCCTTGGAAGCTTAAATCGTTGGTACTGACATAACAATCAGCTTTACCGCGAAAAAGGCGGATTCCTGCCCCTGTAGATAGTTTCGGTGAGAGACTGGTGATGCTGTCATCTTCGGCTAAACAACTGATATAGTTGACTCTTTCGAGGAAAAATTCGATAAAAGTTGCCCCGGCAGCCCGTCCCAGTCCCAGGAGAGTGGACAAAGGGGCCGCCCAAGAGCTATCAAAGCGCTCCAGACTAGGATTATATTTCAGGGTGGGGAGTTCTTTGGAGATGAGTAGAGTGGGTGACATAAAGCTCGTTTATCAGTTAATCTGCTGGTTTCTAGTCTAACAGCTATCAGTTTTTTCCGTCTGGGGGCGGCCTAACCAGGCTAAATTTTTACCCTTCATATCTCTTAATAAAAACCTTGATTCGATCGCTCATCGCCCGCAAGATTAAATAAAGAGCGACTCAGGATAAAAATAATGGCCACAGCGACACAATTCTTAAACATTTCTGACTTGACAAAAGATGATTATTGTGTATTCGGTTTAGCGATTTGTTTTCTCAAACAGGAGGGAGAATTAGAAAAAGTGGCGGTGTTAGAACCGATTCCCTCGGCAGCTCTAGAGGCAATTGTCAAAGGGATTCCCACTTCCTACGAATTTGCCCGCGCCATGGCTTTAGGAGAGGTTTTTCAGGACGATAATCCTCAAATACCCAGTAATTTCCCCGATAATGCCCAATTATGCGAGAATTTTGTCGAAAGGGCGATTGCGGCCACTCGCACCTATAAAAATCAACCCCATCTGCAAGGGTTAATCCCCTTGGGCAGCCAAAAAGACGATTTAAACTTTTCCCTAGAGAAAAAACGCATCTTAAATGCTGTTCATCTGGTGCGGACGGAGGATAACGTCAAACAACATTCTCACACCCATAAGGTTTTGTAATCAAGGTTAGTTCGGGTTAGGGAAATTTGGCAGTTTTCCCTGATTCCGAACTCAGGTTATAAGTAGTTATCTTAAGAGTGAGGTGTAAAGTTGGGATTTTGAGGAAGTCGATGCCCAATTAAGTAGGGAGGCACAATTATTTGTAGGATGGGTTAGCGGTAGTGTAACCCATGCGGGCGTTGGGTTTCATACTTCAACCCAACCTACGTTCATCTTATATTTAATTCCACCCACCTACTTAACAACTGCGTGTAAGCATCTCACCGAAAAGCAAATGCGCTCCGGGGTTTGGGGGGTAGAACCCCCCAAAAGCTTGAATTGAGTCATAAAATCGAAAGTAACGCCCAATTTTCAAAGAGAGGTTCCCTTGAAAAACCCCAACTTAGTAGATTTATAAAAATGAGATGCACCCAATTATTAAGGCAATGCTACACATAAATTTTTGCTGACTGAATAAATATCTTCAAACAAATAATCCCATTGATGTTCTAGGTGTCTAGCAATGTGGTAAGCAAGCAAAGGTGGCACAGCATTACCAATTAGTTTGTAACCATCCGTAGCCGAAAGTGAATATTTTTCATCTCCCTTGTTTTGTGGACGCACAAATTGAAAATCATCGGGAAAAGTCTGTATTCTCGCACATTCCCGCACAGTTAAACGTCTCATTTTTAACCCTGCTTCTAACTCATTAACTATCTTTCCCCCTAATTCTAAAGATAATCTCCTAAATTCAATATTACCGTGATGTTCCGAGCGAATAGTCGGACTTAAACCCTGTAAATTAACCTCGATTTGTCCCTGAGTTTTGCCATAATGTTTGGCTTTTGAATAGCTTTTTTGTGAGAGGTCAAATAACTCATCTTCTGGTTCTGCTAAACCTGATAATATCTGACCCACCGTACTGTAACTTTTAAGAGGATATATTGACTCAAACAGATTTAATTGATGCTTAATAACTTCATGGGTTGGACGCGGAAAAATATCATGATTTTCTAGATGTGCTATCGCTGTCGCTTTTAAATAGGTTTTATTTAAACCGATAAAGATAATTCTTTCCCTAGTTTGGGGAATTCCGTAATCGGGAGCAAAGAGAAGTTTAGGGATAACTATATATCCATCTTTACCAATGGCACTAAAATCATCTTCAATTATATCTTTAACATTAGCCAAAGAGATTAAACCTTTGACATTTTCAGCAATAAAAACTTTAGGTAAGGTTAATTCAATAACTCTTTTCATCCAATAATAGAGTTTCCCGCGATTATCCTGAAAACTATCTTCACTCTCGTCTAGCAGTTTCCCCGTGTGACTTTTATGAGAATTAAACCCCTTTCTTTTTCCTGAAACACTAAAATCTTGACAGGGAAAACCTCCCGTTACTACATCGATATTACTGGGAAACTGAAACTCTCCTTTTTCTGCTTGTTTGACTAAATCTACAATACTACCCAAGTGAAATACATTCTTTTTACCCCTTTTTTCAAAGTAGGGAATCCAAGCATTATGGGCAGCTTTAGTTATATCATTAGCAAAGACAGTTTCAAAAGTAGTGCGCGGTAGTTTTAGCCATGGTTCCCGTCTTTCTACTATCCAATCTCGATGAATATTTTCATTAACACAGTCTTGGTGTACCCAAAAACCTCCCTCTAATCCTAAGTCCATTCCCCCGCAGCCAGAAAATAGGGATAAAACTCGCTTTTGTTGCCTATTCATCACTATTGATTTAATGAGTAATTTAATAATATCATACTGATGATCAACTCGATCGAAAGGGATTAATTAAAGTTAGTTGATTGGATATTATTAACCCATCCTGCATATCTTCAGAGTAAAGAATACTAGCATCGGTTGCTAAGGCACTAGCTACAATTAAACTATCCCAAAAAGAAAAACTGTATTGATTGCGGAGTTAAGAGGCTCTTAAAAGAATATTGCGATCGAGTTGAATAACAACACATCCATCGTAAAATTCTTGGATAATTTGTCTAATTTGAATTTCACTTATTTTAGCTTTTTTGGATAAAACAGCGCAAACTTCATTAATAATTTGCGTACTGATTAAGATATTTTCCCTGCTAGTTAAAGCGTTCGCTAGATTGCGTTTTCGCATTTCTTCAGCATCGTTACACTCTGGGTCTATTAAAAAACGGTATAGCCAGATATTAGAATCACAAAAATAAAGAGAATTGGTCATAATTATAGCTGATGAATTTCTTCCCGATTTAATTGACGAATACCTTTAACAGCAACGGGGTTTTGAGTTAATTGGGCAATGATTCCAGTGGTGGATATTTTTTTATTTTGTTTGATCACAATAACTTGAACTTCGCTGTCTTCCCTCAAGTCCTGTTGGTATTCTTCGGGAATTTCGATAATACCTTGTTTGATTTTGGCTTTAAATTCCACTGCATTTAACATATTGCTTCTCTCGATCGACTGTCTATAAGATTAATTATAACAAACCTTGGTTAATCCCAACAGTTCCTTCGGATCAAAAATCCGCAGATTGGCATTGAAACTATTCTTTATTACTGGGTGGGCGCATCTCAAACGCTATTGATAATTGGCCGATTTTGTGATAGATCTGCCTATAGGAATGTCAAGTGATAATAGGCAATCAGAATAGTTACAAAATCGACCTATTTGGTCGATTTTTACTTAACAATTGAGACGGCAAATTCTACTCAAATATGCCTGAATCGTGGGCAAGCAACTCACACAAAGTTAATTTTACCAAGGATTGTTAAGATGCGCTTACGCGCTTACCCTGTACCCCGAATAGGGTATTCTATGAAGATAGATCAGACAGTGGTGCAATTCAGACTTGAATTAGCGCAACTCTTACACGAGAGTGAGATAATGGAAATATATCCCCCAGAATAATCCTGTAGATGGCATTACCTCGTTATCAAGTCACCCTTCAAGATCAATCCGGTTCTATTGGACAAGCTGAATTAACAGAAGCAACTCAAGATGATATGCCCTCATTAAAACGAGGAGAGTGCGAATTCTATTGGGAGTCTTTCTGGGAAAAAGCCGATTTTCAGTATCAGGCAATAGTTAAACTGACACTTAATGGAAAGTGTTTAGGTTTAGTTCATTTTTCGGCATTTAACGACTCTGTCGAAGATATTGAAGAACTTAAAAATAAGTCTCCAGAGTATATATTCATCGATTATCTAGAGAGAATTGATAAACAGACATCTTACAAGCCAGTGGGATTATGGTTAATCTGGTATGTAGTCAATATGGCATTGTCGCTATGTACTGGGGATTGTCATGAAACTTTGATTTTGCTGCACTCTCTCTCAGAGGCGATCCCCTATTATGAAAAGCAGGTTATGATGGAGGGTATGAATTGGGTAACACTAGCACCAGGAGAGGAAGGCTATGCTTTCAGGTTTACTAAACAAGGGGCAAAACAGTTTTGCGACAGAATCCAACAGCGATACAGCCCAGCAAAATTCTTTGAATGAAAAATATTTATCTGAAGATGCAAGTGACGTTATAAAAGCTGGCTCTAAATCTTACATGAATTATCGAGAACGGGCTGAATGGTTGAAAAAGTTAAAACAGCCGAAACAGGAAAACTAGGGTTAACTGTGATCTTTCAAGATAAAATTCCCCTGAAAAAGGGGAATTTTATTTATCTTGTCTGATGGGATTATTTAGGGCTTCCAGTAATATTCAGCAAACCCTATATACTGGTCATCATTCATGCCATCGCTAAAAGCGAGGGAAGAATGCTGACACTAAGTTAAAATTGCGGTAACGCACCATAAATTCTTATGCTTGGTTTTTGTCATTTTGATGGGCGGAGTCGGACTCGAACCGACATGAGGGGCTGCCTCGCCACATTTTGAGTGTGGTGCGTCTACCAATTTCGCCATTCGCCCTTGGTATTAGTTCTATTATTATAACCCATTTTTGGCCCCTTTAACAAATTTTGATAATCGGGGGAACTGGCCCAACGATCGATTTCTCGCGCGCGCAGGACGGGGAGGGGATGGGTTAACTGTTGGGTTTGCAAACCCTTTAACATTTCGCCCATTTCCGAGGCGCTGACGGCATCGTAGGACTTGGCCTGATCGATAAAAGCCTCTAAATTTAATAAAGGTGCGAGACTGGGGGAACCTCCGGCTAACTTCATTAACACCGACATGACGATTTTTGGGTCTTGAACTGCCAATAAAGCCGCTCGATCGCAACTAAACTCGGCGCAGCGCACCCATGCTAACATTCTCTCCTGTAGGGATCGTGCTAACATTGTCCCCCAATTGGGCAGTAATCCCGCCGCTAGAACCATAATATTGGCTAAAGTCAGATAAACGCCGTGTTCACATTTGAGATGACCTAATTCGTGGGCGATTACCGCTTGAATTTCTGCGGGAGTCAGCATTTCAATTAGGGAAGTGTGCATCACCATAAACGGTTTTTTGCCCCGCATGGCGAAGGTATAGGCGTTAGGAACGGGGTTTTGTTGAATGTATAATTGAGGTGGTTCTAAGTCGAGAACTCGGCAAGCTTCTAGGAGGAGATTATGCAGGTCGGGTAATTGTTTTTCCCCCACCAAAACACTAGCAGCAATATTATTTAAGTAAAAGAATTCCTCAGCGACGGAACCTAACAAACTTCGCACGGCTATATCTAACCCAGGCAACTGTTTAAGGGAGTTAGTCGCCTCTAGGTCGATGGGATGCCTAAAATCATTGGCTTTTAAGCCGAGTAATAACTGTTTTGATAATTCCATATTCTTATTCATTTAACCAAGCTTTGACGCGTTCTAAACTTTTCCAATCGGGTTTTCTAGCCAAACCATCGGCGATATTTTCATCCACTTCTTGGCGAACTTCTTTGTTTAAACTAACTAATTGTTGCACCAGTTCGATATGTTCTCTAACTCCGGCGGTTTTGGTTTCTAACATAGCCAAAACCAAATTGATCCGGTTTTGGGGGGAAACTTTATCGAGTTTAACGGCTTTTTGGGCGGCTTTTAGAGCTAATTCCGGTTTATCGGTGAGCATATATAACCAAGCTAAACAGGACCAAACGGCGGCATTTTTAGGACTGCGATCGCTTAATTGTTTAAATTCTGGCAATAAACTGGCGGCGCTTTCTCCCTGTTGGTAGCGTTCTAAACCTTGTTCGAGGGTAAAATTGGCGGTTTCTGTCATTTTCAGCTGAGGGGTTAATCAAGGAGCAAATTTAACGGTTATCGGCGTATTACACAAAGCTAGTACAAATCACCTTTATCTAGTATTTTAGCAAAATTTGTCCCTTTGTCAGCAAAATTTTAAAAGACGATGCCCCGTTCTCGCCAGATCATCAATAGGCCACTCATTGAAACGAATAACATCACTGCTTGTTTAAATTGCTGGGGACTCATTCTTTCTAAAACTTTTTGTCCTAACCAATTGCCCGGCCAGGCCGCTAATCCTAACAATAAACCGTAACCGAGAAAAGGCAGATGTAAAACTCCAAAGGCTGCGTAGGCGATTAATTTGGCCACATGAACTACTACCATGTGAACGGATTTCGTTGCCACCATTGGTTCTTTAACTAGCCCATAGTTAATATAAAACAGGTTCATCATCGGGCCGGTACTACCGACTAATCCTGACAAGAAAGCGTAGATAAATCCCGAGGGCATAAAATACCAAGTTTTAATCTCAAAAAAAGGATTTTCTTGTTGGGGAAATAATTGTTTAAGCGAGGATAAAACCAGAAAAATTCCCAAAACTAGCGGCAACCATTTGAATTGTAAATGGGCAAAAACAAAAGCGCCGAGGGTAGATCCCATAATTGCCCCAGGTAGATACCACACCGTCGAGGGCCAGTCAATGGCGCGCCAATACATTCCCATGCGTTGGACGTTACCGATTAGCATCCCCGTGGTCAAAACCGGAGGAATGACGGCAGCATCGAGAAACCAACCTAAAACGGGGAGTAGAATCAGGGGGCTGCCCCCACCAGCAAGGGTACTAAAAAACCAAGCTAGACTACCTGCCAACATCAAGGTAACAATGATCATCGAGTTGTAAAGTTAATTCACAAAGAGTTACTTAATCTATTATGATATCTTCTTTGGGATCTTCGTCGGTATAATGCCATTCCACATTGGGCATAGCCTCGAAAGCTTGCCGGACGTAATCCTCCCAGAGTTTCCGCATTTTGGCTAGGTAGGGATCTCCCAAACGCAATTGTAACTTATGACGTAGGCTTAGGCTATTAGCTTCATACATACTCAAATAGATAGGTGGTCCGACAGAAATATTCGATTTCATGGTCGAATCGATGGAAAGTAAGGCACATTTGGCCATTTCCTCTAGGGGTGTATCATAGGTAATGGTGCGATCGAGAATCGGTTTACCGTATTTAGTTTCACCTATCTGTAAAAATGGCGTTTCTTTGGTGGCTTGAATATGATTTCCCTGGGGATAAATGAGGAATAATTGCGGTTCTTCTCCTTTAATTTGTCCCCCAAGAATAAAGTTACATTGAAAATCAATATTATCTTTTTCTAGCCAGGTTCTTTCCCTAGCTTGTACTTGACGACTTTTATCACCGATATAGTGGGCGATATCGTAGAGATGATTCAGAGAATGAAGACTTTTATCCTCTTGATTGTGCAGATCTCTTTTTAGTTCGTGAATCACTCCTTGGCTAATCGATAAATTCCCCGATGTGCAGACCATAATTACTCTTTCTCCCGACACCGAAAAGTCAAATAATTTCCGATAGGCCGAGATATAATCGACTCCCGCGTTCGTGCGAGAATCTGCCCCCATAACAATGCCAAAACGATTGATAATTCCTAAACAGTAAGTCATTTTCAGTTATCAGTAATCAGTGAACAGTAATCAGTAAACAGTAATCAGTAAACAGTAATCAGTAATTAGTAATCAGTAATCAGTGATACAGTAAACAGTAATTAGTAAACAGTAATTAGTGAAGATTGATCGGTGAATAATATCATTTAAAGCTTAAAACTTAAAAATTTAATCTGATAACTAATCACTGATAACTGCTCGGTGAATAATATCATTTAAAACCTAAAACTTATCACTTTAATCTGATAACTGATAACTGATAACTGATAACTGATAACTGATAACTGATAACTGATAACTGATAACTGATAACTGATAACTGATAACTGAATTAAGCCATAACCATACCACCATCGACGTTAAAGACTTGACCAGTGATATAAATAGCGGCGGGATCGGCGGCTAAAAAACGCACCATCCCGGCGACTTCTTCCGGTTTTCCGTAACGGGATAGGGGAATATATTTGAGGATTTCATCTGCTTTGAGGTCATGAGTCATATCGGTTTCAATAAAGCCGGGGGCCACGGCATTAACAGTGATGCCTCGACTGGCAAATTCTTTGGCTAAAGTTTTCGTTAAACCGATGACACCAGCTTTAGCGGCGCTGTAATTAGATTGACCCGGATTACCCATCAAACCGGATACAGAAGTGATGTTAATTATGCGGCCGCTTTTCTGTTTTAACATCAATTTACCGACGGCCCGAGTGCAGAGAAAAACCCCAGTTAAATTGAGATCGATGACCGCTTGCCAGTCTTCTAATTTCATTCTTAACATCAGGGTATCCCGGGTAATACCGGCATTATTAACTAAGACATCAATATGACCGAATTTTTCCTTGGTACTATCTACTAAATTATCCACTTCTTCGCTTTTAGCCACATCTGCTTGTAGAGCTATTGCCTTTCCCCCGGCTGCGGTAATTTCTTCGACAACGGCATCGGCAGCACTGCTAGATTTAGCATAGTTCACCACTACAGTAGCACCTTGGCTGGCTAATTCTAAGGCGATCGCTTTACCGATCCCTCGCGAGGCCCCGGTTACTATGGCTACTTTGTCTTGTAAATGCTGGCATTCTGCGGGTAATAGTTTCATAATTTTCTGCATTCCCCAAATAATCGTCAAATCTCAAGAGAAAACTCTGTACTGATAACTTTGCTCAAAACACTTCATTATCTCACAAGCGGGTTAATCTGACCGCAGAAATCCTCAATGGGGATCGCTCTGTCCCCACTTTCCTGTATAGTATCAGGGAGAATTGGCCGCCACTAATTGATCGAGTTGCTGCTGCATCAAATAACAGACTTTCTCATAACATTCCCGTACATAACGGCGGTCCCGGGCCGCTTTTTTGCCGTAACGTTCAAAAATAATTGGGGGACAAACCCGGGTATGTATCGGTACGGGTAAGGGAATATTCGGCAAGGGACCGATAGCTAGTCCCCAGGGTAAACCGAAATAGATGGGACAGGTCCCAGGGTCAATACCGAAAGGCCAAGGCATACCCTTTTTATGCAATTCTTTTAATTGAGGATAAATATCTTCGAGGACAAACAGAGTCGAGTGAGCGCCGTGGGAAATGGCGGGAATAATCGGCACTTCGTACTGTAAAGCTAGTTTAACAAAAGCTTGATTACCAGCAAAATGAATTTTATTTCTTAAACTGTGGGGACGGAAAACATCCGTAGCACCTCCGGGATAAATTAGGACACTAGCGCCACTATCCAAAGCGGCGATCGCCATTTTCGGATGGGCATGAACGGCCCCCATTTGGGCTGCTAGACTAGCTTGGGATGGAAAAAATCGCCAGACTCGCGAATCCATCAAACCATAGACTAAGCGATCGCTGCCAAAGCGTTGAAACCAATCATACATCATCATAAACATATCGGGAGCCGCTAAACCGCCGTTATGGGAGCCGATGAATAATACTTGTCCTGAGGGGGGAATATTTTCCCAACCATCGGTTTTAACGCGAAAATAATGGTGATAAAACCAATCCAGAAGGGGGACAAATTTTTCGATCACTTGCGGATCCCGATCCTCTAATGACCAACCGGTGAGGGTATCAACAGGGGCCTTAGCCGCTTCTAGGGATAATTCGGCAAAAGTCGCCGTAGATGAGACAAAAGAACTAAAAATCTGCATTGATGCCCAGTGGATAATTTAAGCGCATCTTATTATCGCAAATTTCAGTTAAAAAACCCATCGTTTGAGAACGGCTTTCCTTGATAATTTTATCATCTTTAACGTCTAATCTTCACAGTTGAACCAATTTTTATTTAATAACTGCTCTAAACTGTAAGGACATTCTGAAGGAAAATCGCCAGAAAACCCAGTTTTTTGTCGAACATAATCGAAAGCATCCTGATAGATTATCGGTAATTCCTCAGCTAAATAATTCTGTAAATTCGTCGTTAAACATTTTCTTAATTGCGTGCGAAAACTGATAATTTCCGCTCGCCAATGATTCCGATTTATTTCTGCTTCTGTTGTCCAATATTGTAAAAGTAATAAATGCCTGATCACTTGTTCAAGTAAGCTACTGACTCGGTTTTTATCTCTTTTACTCAAGCTTTCTAATTCCTCAATTAAATGGATTACATCTAATTCATCTAAGCGATTTTCCTTGAGGATTTTTATTGTTTCCTCTAACCAAAGATGTTGATCAATTTCGTAAAGTAGGGGCAGGGTTTCTCCTCCCTCTACTTGCCAGGGATTCTGATTTAAAGTTTTCATTGGGTTGTTGGCGGTTTTTAATAGGAGATAAGTACCTCATATATATATTAAGCCACTTTCTCCTAATTTTGATAATGACACGGGAAAATTTACCGCCCATCCTTACAGTGCGATGCCGAAGACACTGCGTAGCAGTACGCCGATCTTGTAGGGTGCGTTAACGTAGTGTAACGCACGTCTTTACTGACTCAAGCCAATTTTGTAGGGTGCGTTAACGTAGTGTAACGCACGTCTTTACTGACTCAAGCTATTAAAATATGGCGGATGAATTAAAGATTGGGTTCAATTTATAACTCTACCCAATTCTCTAAACTTAATCCTTCAACCCTCAATAAATCACTGTCATTAGAAACAACAACTAAACTTTTAACTATAGCAGTAGCAGCAATTAAAATATCTTCTGTTTGTATGGGTAATCCTCTTAATCTAAGATCAGCATGAATTTCGGCTGCTTTTTCTAAAATAGCTAAATCATCTAATAAAATAATTTGATAATCCTGAGAAAGTTTGTTAAATCTTTCTCTTTGTTTAGGTGCAGCAACTGCCAAAAATCCCCTCTTAATTTCAAAATAAGTAATGCAACTGATAAAGATACTTTTTATTTGAGCTTTGACATTTTCAATTTTTTGATAAACTTTAAGATCACGCTTAATTAGTATCTAGCGAATAACTGATAATTACCTATTTACGCTTAATTGCTTCATCGAAAATAGCCATTTGTTCAGGAGTAAAATCGCCGCCAATTTTTGACAGGATTTCTGTGGACATAATAAAGCTACAATGCTCTTTCAATTCTGCCTCTGACATAGTGTTAAATTCCTCAAAAGGTAAATTTTTTTCAAATAATTCAACCAAATGTTTCACTATTTCTGAATAATTAAGCTCCTCTTTAAAGAAAGGACGATCTTCCATTAAAATAGAAACAACTTGCTCAATTCTCTTGATCATCGATTTTTGTCTGACATCAGTTGATAACATATTTATGCCGCCAGTAAATTTTCAATAATATTTATCAACTGCCAATATATCAAGTTTCTCGTGGTTATGCAACATCGTGAGTTCGATCTCGAATAGATCCCCGTAACGGTGTCTTGAGTGGGATGTACCGCCATTCTCATCGGATGGTGATTTCTGCGATGTCGAACCTGTTTGGGGTGAAGATGTCTTTATGGTTAAAAGATCGCAAGGGACGCACCTTATCAGACGAGGACATATTACACTATCCTTATGATAGTAGTAACCTTAGCCGAAACCATGAAGTTAATGAAGTTAATCGATACTGCTATACCCAGTTTCCCAATTGAGTAATTGGCACTTTAAAACTTTAGAGGAATTAGAAGTCAAAGTAGATAAATTGTTTAAGAAGTAACACCCCAGAGGGTTGCTTCTCTCATGGGATTTCCCTTCATCCTTGATGCTCTATCTGCTCTGAATAATTTAATTTGGTATAAGCAGAAGTCCCATCGCTAAAAGCGAGGGACTTCTGGTGACACTCAGTTAAACACAGTAAGAGCTTATTGCCTTAAACCAGAGGATGTCACAGCACTATATTGGTAACAGGTAAACTATACACTCCAGCGATCGCCAATTGAAAGTCGCTGACTGCATCGCCGTTGGTATCCCCGCAAAGGAGACCGCCGTCAAAGCGCAGTTGTCCCGCTTGACCTGAAAAATCCGAGGCACCAATAAACGTGAAACTCTGATTACCATCGTTGAGGGAGTTGGCATCAATGCCAGAGATGTCAATAGTATCAAGATCAGTATTGAAATCGAGGATATTGTCTTGGTTTGCACCTTGACCGATTTCATCAACGGTGTTGAAGATAAAACGGTCCGGACCTTCACCTCCCGTTAGTTGATCTGACCCTAATCCTCCGATAAGAATGTCCTCACCACTACCACCGTTAAGTTTGTCCTCACCACCGCCACCAATAATGACGTTATTGGCAGCATTACCGGTGATATTATCATTCCCCCAATAGCCATTTATTTCGATATTGTTACCGACAAAAGCCGTATTAGAGAAGTCGAGGGTAT
>NZ_JADBVM010000144.1:0-13114 GCF_020244875.1 Microcystis sp. M44BS1 | reverse complement strand
GAAACATTATCAGAGGTTGCGAAGAGCAGCGAAAAATCTTTCTAGAAAACAGAAAGGGTCAAAAAATCGGGAAAAAGCAAGAATCAAAGTAGCCAAGATTCACGCTCAAATCACCGATAGTAGAAAAGACCATTTACATAAGCTAACCACTCAATTAGTTCGGGAAAACCAAACGATTGTGGTTGAGAATTTAGCCGTCAAGTATATGGTCAAAAACCCGAAATTATCTCAGGCAATATCTGACGTTAGTTGGGGAGAAATCACTCGACAATTAGCCTATAAATGCCGTTGGTATGGGAGAAACTACATCGAAATAGATAGATGGTTTCCTAGCTCTAAAAGGTGTAGTAATTGCGGGTATATTGCTGAGAAAATGCCGTTAAATGTTCGAGAATGGGACTGTCCAGACTGTGGGACTCACCATGACCGAGATATTAACGCTAGTAAAAATATTTTGGCCGCAGGGCTTGCGGTGTCAGTCTGTAGAGCGACCATAAGACCAGAGCAGAGTAAATCTGTTAAGGCAGGTGCGGAACCCCGCAAGGGAAAGAAGCAGAAACCTAAATCGTGAGGTTTGGGAATCGCCGTCCGTTTTACGGCGGCGAGGATGTCAAATTAAGAAAAAACTATGAGCGATAATATTTTGTCTCAAGCTTCACAGCGATGTATTACATAGATGGCAGTTGACTTATAATTAAGAAAGCTTGCTAATTTTGTCAGATAGAAAAAACGAGGAGATTAATTAATTTAGCTATATATGTCAAGATTAACCCAAGAATCTTTGGGTAATGAGGCGGCTAGATTTTCAGCTTTAGAGTCTCAACATCAAGAAGCTTCGCTCTACGGTGTTACAGATGGTAAAGCGATCGGAACCTACTTAGAACAAAAGTTTAAACTATATCTAAAAGAAAAATATGATTTTGTTGAGGGTAATGCAGCCAGTGGTATCGATTTTCCTGAGTTGCTGGTTGATATAAAAGTAACCAGTATTAAACAACCACAATCATCTTGTCCTTTTAAATCCGCAAGAAAAAAGATTTTTGGCTTAGGATATTCCTTAATTATTTTTGTTTATGAAAAGTTAGATAATAGTCTCAATCGCACTGCCAATTTAAGAATGATCACGACAATTTTTGTATCGGCTGAAAGAACAGCTGATTTCCGGATGACTCGTGGTATTCGCAACATCTTAAACAATCAGGGTAACAAAGATGATTTAATTGCCTTTATGTTAGATAAAAACTTACCCGTTGATGAAATGGCAGCAGCCAATATAGCCGATGAAATTCTTGCTAATCCTCCATTACAAGGATTTTTAACCATTTCCAACGCCTTACAGTGGAGACTACAATATACTAGAGTAATTGATCTTGCTGGTCAAGAAGAAGGATTAATAGCTATTTATAGAGAGAATTAGTAATGTCAGTTTCTCCAGTTAAAGTTGAATACGGCGACTTTCAAACTCCTTTAGAGTTAGCCGAAAAGATTTGCCAAAAGTTATCACAAATAAATGTTAATCCCAAGGTAATTATTGAGCCAACTTGTGGTACAGGAAACTTTTTAAAATCCGCAGCAGTTACCTTCAAACAAACTGAAAAAATTCTTGGCTTTGAAATTAATCCTAATTATGTTGCACAGATAGCCCAAGATGAGCAATTATGCCAAGATACAAGAATACAAGTTCATCAAAATAATTTTTTTGACTGTGATTGGAATGCTCTAACTCAAGCATGGAAAGAGAATATTTTATTCTTGGGGAATCTACCTTGGATAACAAACTCAAAACAGGGATTGATTAATGGTAGCAATTTACCGCAAAAAAGTAACTTTCAAGGTTATCAGGGTTTAGATGCTATCACAGGAAAAAGTAACTTTGATATTTCAGAATGGATGTTAATTAAATTGATTGAATGTCTTAATCATCGTTCAGCTTATCTGGCAATTATCTGCAAAACAGCCGTTTCTAGAAAAATTTTGAACTATATTTATACTCAGAAAATTAATCTCATCTATTCGGCAATTTATCCGATAAACACTCAAAAATATTTTCAAGCTAATGTAGATGCTTGTCTCCTATTTTGTCAATTTGATTCTCAATCAGAAAATTACTTTTGTGATGTTTTCAAGAGTTTTGAGGAAAGGGAGTTTCAGCGTATTGGTTATCAAAATGATATTCTAGTCAGAGATTTAAATACTTTTATCAGACTAGAGAAGTTACATCATCGGCATCCTCTAGTAGAAAAATGGCGTTCAGGTATTAAACATGATTGCTCAAAAGTCATGGAATTGCAGTTAGTTAATGGAATTTTTGTCAATGGTTTAAAGGAAATCGTTGATATTGAAACCACCTATCTTTATCCTCTTCTTAAAGGTTCAGATGTGGCACAAAATCGCCTAGAAATTATCAATAAATACGTTTTAGTAACTCAGAAGTTTATTGGTGAATCTACAGAAAATATGCGAGATATAGCGCCAAAAACTTGGCAGTATCTAGTTAATCATGTAGATTACTTTGGGAATAGAAAAAGCAAAATCTATCAAAATCAACCAGATTTTTCTATATTCGGCGTTGGTTCTTACACTTTCTCTCCTTTTAAAATTGCCATTTCTGGACTTTATAAGAAACTTAATTTTCAACTTATATCACCCTATCAAAATCAACCAGTTATTTTCGATGATACTGTTTACTTCTTAAGCTTTGATAATTTAGATACTGCTCAGAAAACACTACAGCTTCTCAATTCTTCCCTAGCGATGGAATTTTATTCATCTCTGATATTCTGGGATGAAAAAAGACCAATAAAAACCCGTATTTTAAATAGTTTGAATTTATCAGAATTAGGGTGTATTACTAAGGCTAACGCAGCTAAGTAACGCACCTTACGGGATATTTTATGATAATTTTTTCATCTCCTCGATAATTGCCATTGTCTCGACGCTAACGGTACACCCACGGGTTAATAAGTCAACCACTTGCTCTTTATACTTTACAAAATGATAGGTATTAAATTTCTCAGCGATGGTTTTATCTTTAGGGTTCTTTTCTTTATATTGATCTTTATACATTATCATAACTACTCTAGAATATACGCCTTTAATTTCTATGTGTTGTTCTTTCAATATAGCTAAGTAGGTAGGCACAATTATTTGTAGGATGGGTAAGCGGTAGCGTAACATAATCGGGCGTTGGGTTTCATGCTTCAACCCAACCTACGTTCATTTTATATTTAATTCCACCCACCTACTTAGATTAGATTTAATAGTCATGACCGTAATTCTGACTTTAGTAACCTATCTATAGTTATTTTAGTACAAGTATAAGCTTTGGGAAAAAAGCAATCTTATCAGTCATGGTAGTTTTGCCTGTTTCTGGGAATCAACTCGGACCGACTGAAGAAACAAAGGAAAATGGAAATTTTGCCGATCTAGGGCTGGCCTTTGCTATAAGTGAGCTATATAGCGCCTCCTTGGCTAGTGAGGAAATTCTCAAACGCTAAAGCTGAGAACTTACCGCTATAACTAAGCACACAAATCACCTAGACAGAGAAAATATCATGCGTATCGCTCACGATGTCACCGAATTGGTTGGCCGCACTCCTTTAGTACAATTGAATCGGATTCCCCAGGCGGAGGGCTGTCTTGGCCGAATTGTGATGAAATTAGAAGGGATGAATCCCGCTGCTTCCGTCAAGGATCGCATTGGCACTCACATGATTAATAGCGCCGAAAAAGCGGGTTTAATCAATCCAGAAACCACGGTTTTAGTGGAACCCACTTCCGGCAATACGGGAATTGCTCTAGCGATGACTGCGGCAGCTAAGGGTTATCGCTTAATTTTAACTATGCCGGAAACAATGAGTTTAGAGCGCCGGGCGATGTTAAAAGCCTACGGTGCTACCCTGGAACTTACCCCCGGCTCCCAAGGCATGAAAGGGGCAATTTTACGCGCTCAACAAATCGTCGATAGTATCCCCGGCGCTTATATGTTGCAACAATTTCGCAACCCTTCTAACCCGGAAATTCACCGTCTCACCACTGCTGAGGAAATTTGGCAAGATACGGAGGGACAGGTAGATTTTATTGTTGCGGGTGTGGGTACTGGAGGCACGATTACGGGAGTCGCTGAAGTGATTAAATCGCGTAAACCTAGTTTTCAAGTAGTCGCGGTGGAACCTTTCAATAGTCCGGTGATTTCTGGGGGTAATCCCGGTCCCCATAAAATTCAAGGTATCGGTGCGGGTTTTATTCCGGAAGTTTTACGCACAGATCTGATTGATGAGGTAATTACTGTCAGTGATGAGGAAGCTTTTCAATTTGGTCGTCGTCTGGCAAAAGAAGAGGGTTTACTTTCGGGGATTTCTTCCGGTGCCAATCTTTGCGCCGCGATTCAACTGGCCCAACGACCGGAAAATGAGGGTAAATTAATTGTGGTGATTCAGCCTAGTTTTGGGGAACGTTATCTGAGTACGCTGATGTTCCAAAATATCGAGGAGCGCGAGTTAACTTTGGTGTAAAAAAAATATCCTCTTCAGCCTCTAGCAGTCAGCCTTTAGCTTTAACTATAGCAGTTATCTTAAATGGTGGCCTAGGATTCAGGTGCAGGTCGTCGGTCGTCAGTATTCTCCGAGTCAGGAGCCGGTCGTTAGGAGACAGGTTTTAGGTTTTGGGGTTTTGGGGTTTTAGTTCAATTTCCCCACTTCCCCACTTCCCTATACTTTTTAAACAGGATTTAGTATTAATCGTATTTTAGGGGGGATTTTTTCACCTGTAGGGGTATTTGTAAAGGTTGCGGTTTGATTGCTTCTTTGCCGGCAAAATTATCCAATAAAGCCGATCGCACTTGTGCATCGGTTTCTCGCGAGAGAAGATAACGAAAGTATTCTTGGCATTGTTCTCGACGACTGGGGGAAAGTTCCATTTCGCTTAAACGTCGGACGGCCATTAAGCGCATTAAGGGATCATGGACTGTTAATTTTTCTAACCAGCGATCAAAGTTTTTTGACTCATTTTGACCGCGATGGTCGAGAAAATGCCATCCTAGCAGGATTAAAGTCAAAACCGTGCCAAATCCTTGCAAAATTGAGGCCAGGGCCAACCAGCGATTTTCGGCATAGGTCCAAATTGCGACGGCGAGATAGGTGGCTAAACTGCCTAAACCGCCACAGACTACCGCTAAAGTTAACTTACCGCTATCGGCGCTGAAAAAAGCACGCCCCCACAGCCACAGCGATGGCCAGTTTTGACCCTGGAGATGGTAAACTCCGATCATCGCTCCCACCCCGGTTAAAGTGGCCAAAACTAACTGCCAATTCCACGCCCAGAGGATCAAAAAACTAGCACAAGCTGCCGCCCATGTCAAGAATTGACGGGTTTTTTTTGCGGCGAGGGTTTTCATGACTCGACGCTGCAGAGCGGGGGAAAAATAGGGAGGAAGACGGAATACTGAAGACACGGGAAGTTTTTCACTGAGGGTTTGATGATCACTATAGCCTGTTCTCAGGCAGACAGATCATTTTTCTTGGTAAAAATCCTCGTGGCAAAAGAGGGAAGTGCTAGGGTGGCCTAAAATTGCGATCGAGAATCGGCTAAAGTTCAGATTGGCGAGCTTAGGTGTTAAGATTGTTTGCCATCAAACTCAACTTTTTTTAGTAATAAATAGCTCAACAATATTCTGTAAACTTATATATAGAAACCTCAAGAAATATATTAATTTACCGTCTTTAGGGCAGTAAGCTCTGATAGACGATCTAGAGTATTAAGTATAAATACCGCATCTAATTTTACCTAGTCACGCCAGCTATCTAACTCATCTATAGCGGTTCTCGCATCTGTGCGGCACACTTAAACCTTTGCTGATTAAGTAGATATCTTTGTTTCCATTCACTTTAATAAAGCTGATGGTAAAGCTTTTCGTACAGATAAGCCAATTGGAACAGAGATTTTTGCCCTCAGTAATATAGGAAAAGCGATCGCTCAATCGGTTCTCACTGAAATCGTTAAGCTTGGCTTTAAAAACCGAGGAGTCAAAAATGCTCAATTCTTTGTCCTTAAACATACCTCAATGCCAGCCATTTTAATTGAATGTTGTTTTGTTGATTCTCAGGCGGATCTGAATCTCTTTGATGCTGAAAAAATGGCAGATGCGATTAAAGTCGGTTTAATTGGGGATGCTCAAGATACATCAGAATCTCAACCCGGTATCTTAAAAGTTACCCAAAAAACCATTCTTAAACCCTCTACTTTACAGTCATCTGACTTACCGCCAGAAACTTTGATAGATATCGATTTGGGAGAATATCCTGTATTAGATTTTCGCCGTGAAGAACGACACTATTGGCTGAAATGGCCAGATAAAAGTCAAGGCGATCAAGATGTTCATTTTGTCTTTGACGAATACGCAGAAGTCAAAGAAACTTAAACTTTTTGTTAGGTAGGGCAAAATCAATCTAATCCCCTCCTAGTTTTAATAATTATGATCACTTATTTGAGGACTTAATTATGATATCAATCCCTGAAGAACTCAATCCCAACCAAGGCATCCCTGGATGGCTAGAACTCGATGATTTAAGCCTTCATGGAGACATGGTAGCACGCATCCCTAAAGGAGCTTATATCAAAGGAATAATCGGTGGAGAAAAACCTTTTTTTCCCGTATCTGAAATTCTTGGTACAGCTATCTCTAAACCTGAAGGAGTAAATAGCAATTGTGGATGGGTTGAATTAGAAACTCTGACCTTTCATCGTGACATAGAAGCTGTTGCACCCCTTGCTCCTTATGTGCGGGGAGAGATGGATAAAGACCACAATTTTTATCCCGATAAACCTTATACTATTGTGCGCTCAAATGATTTTATTGGCAATGGAGAAGAAAAGTTTATGACGACTCAAGCTATCGAAGCATTGGTAAATACTGTCATTAAAAAATACCCCATTGATAGTACACAGATAACCGATCCAAGACAAAAATTTACTTTATTAGCTGGATCGAAACTTGAGATTCAACAGTATGACAGGGTGGATCATAATCATTGGAAATTGCTTTTATCTTCCCCTGTCAATGGTTCAGTCATCTGGTTTGCTTATAGTCCTCATGTCAATATCATTCGCCCAAATATTAACCGAAGCACGGTGATTACTTACCAAATCTTAAACGATGACAATGGGAAGCTGAAAGCAACCGCTAAATTAGCCTGTAACTTTTGGAATCGTTTTGTCATTCCTCAGTCTAATATTGTGATCCGACTAGGAACATTTTATAGTCCTGGTTCTGTGATTGCTAGAGCCTATAAACCTTATCAACAAGGCAATACCGTCTATGGCAAGATTGAGTTTAATACTAAGTATCTTGGAACGTTTACTAATTATGGTATTGCTGGCACAATTATTCACGAAATTGGACATACATTAGGATTTGGTTGGGATCAATGGATGAATTTGTTTTATCAAAATACGGGTGCTTTTAAACCCGAAACAATCAAGAAGATTCCCGAACTACAATATATGTTTGTTGAAACCGATTATGGTCCAGGAACAGCATATTCCCACTGGGACGAAGAACGATTTGATCAGGAATTAATGACGGGATTCAAAGATACCTATGAATATGTCTTACCTGTGACGATTAAAGTGATGGCACTTCTCGGTCATGTTATTGCTGAGGAATTAATCCAAAAAACGAATTTAGAAACCTTGATTCGTGAGATTGAAGATGTTCTATTCACCATGACAGAAACAGTCCAAGAAATTAACTTTGAATACTATAAAGATACCGAAATATCGGAGGAAATTTACACCGCATTGACCTAAAATTGTCAACATAAATATGGGGGAGTTATTACTATTTTCCTGAATTAAGCTTCCCCCGATCGAGTGTTTCATAATTTAAGGACTGTTTCTATGAAAATTACCCACCTTTTCAAGCTATTATCAGCACTTAGTTTGGCTCTTCTTCTCGGTTGGCTTTTCCCGATGGCTCATATTAAGGCTGACAATGTATCAACACTGGGAAAATATCCTGTCTGTGAACCATCTGCTGTCGTAAAAGTAACCTGTCCAGAATCAGAAGGAAATTGCCTTTTAGTAGCAGATAATGAACAAAAAGACGCTCTCTTTCTCTATTCTGTGAGTTCTAAGCAATTAGACTCAACTCGTCAAAGTCAGTTAGCCTTAGAGAAAAAAATAAGTGACATTGAAGCGATCGCAAAATTAGATGATAATAAAGTTCTTCTCTTCGGTTCTCACAGTCGTAACAATAAATGTGAGATCAAAGCAAATAGACAACGGTTTGTACAGGCTCAATTGTCGGGAAATCAATTAAAAATTATTGGTGAACTGATCCAAAGTCCTCAAATCGATTCTAAAGTTCTCTTTCAAGGTCTAGATGTGAATTCTAACAAGATTATCAGTGCCGTGAGTCGTGCTATTGATGAGGCGGAAACCAAGGCTAATCAATCATTAGGAGATAAAGTGGCGTGTGAACAAGCCAATGCTTTTAATGCGGAAGGAGCAGTAGCCATTCCTGAGCCTTTATCCCTCGAAAAATTCAAGATTTGGATTGGCTTACGTTCTCCCGTTGTCACATTAGACGCTAAGAATTATGCTGTTTTACTATCAATGGCTAATCTGGATAACTATCAATTCGATGGTGCAACACTTCTAGATTTAGGGGGACGGGGAATCAGAGAAATTACCTTTGATAATAACCAGATTTGGGGAATTGCTGGCGGGCCGAAAGATGGTCAAGATAATTTCGTTTTTTGGAAACTATCGGCTGAGGATCTCAAACCCAATACGATTCTTAAACCTGAAATCCTTCGAGAATTACCCCAGTCATCAGAAGGATTAGCGATCGTTGATGGAACAGCCTATATTTTGATTGATGGCAATAGTGGGGATTCTGGAAATCAGTGTGCAATACCTGCCAAGTTTATGCAATTTACTGTCCCTAATTAGGGTTATGTCCTCAAATTTTGCTAGTTTTGAGACTTAGATAATCCTCTGATATTGAAAAAAAGGAGAATCAATGATGACTACCCAAAAACTGAAAGCTCTAGTCAATACTGTTATCAAACAATCTACCCTAGATGGCAGTCAGATTACTGATCCTACTCAAAAATTTTCCTTGATAGCTGGAGGTGAACTTGAGATTAATAGCTATCAATCTGCCGCTAATAATCACTGGCAATTAACACTAACAACCCCTGTTAATGGTGTAACAAAATGGTTTGCTTATAAGCCTCATCTAGAAATTCTGACAACAGCATTAGATAAAATTAAAACCATTAATGCTGAATTTCCGAATATTGGTGTTTATCATCGCTCTAATGACCAAGATCGTGAATCTGCGGGTTCAGGAAGAGGCATTTTTCCCTCTGGTAACGAACCTGATCATCGTTCCGAGACAACTTATTTACCCTTTGTTATGGCCACACGACGGCAAACCGATATGATGGCCAGACAAGCTTATTTACTCTTACCTGAATCTATTCGGAAAGAGACTGCTTTTAAAATTAGCGATCGCCTCATTCAATCCCCTGAAGAATATATTCCCTACATTGAACAAAAGAAACAAGTTGTTCTTATTGGGAGTTTTATGGGCTTAAAACAAGAAATTACTAGCTTAGGAGACTATCAGAATAGCAATTCTGACAATCAATTACTCCGAGCTTTTCATAACATGGAGCTTCGTCAATTAGAGTATTCCATTGATTTAGTTAAGAGTCTGAATAAGCCTATCATTGATATTGTTTTTGCCATCGGTGACTCTCCCTCTAAATATGCTGATGAATTTCGTTCCGAGATTATGGAAAAACGCTTACATCAGCTATTAGGATCTCGTGGATTAGCTCATTTAAAACGCCCTTTAACTTGGGGGGCTGATGATACCACTTTACGGGCATTTGCTCGCCAACTTCCTAACCTAAAACTGAAAGTGATTACTGCAAATTCTCAAGCCAAACATCACTATGATGGCTATAGAACTACAGAAGAAATTGTCAAATATATAACTCAGGAATTAGGTATTACTATCGTCAATGATGATAATTGGGATGCTCAAGTGTTTATTTTTGATCGCCATCCCCAAGCTTCCTATCATTTTGGTGACAACTTTAATGATACTAATCAGAAAGCACTGGATCAAAAGATAGCTAATCAGTTAAAAGCTTTACCAACCAATCAACAGAGCAAAACGATTATTATTGATGGACGAAATCCCAATGGAGCTTTTAATTCTCTTTGTATTCCTCCATCGGATAAGTTTCTTGCTTTTGGAGGTTGGGGAACATTTGGCAATGTCTGCGCTCAGACTTTAGCAATGGCTAAAATTTTACACTTTACGGATAAGCCTAACAAACTGGCTATCCAACGTCAGTTATTACTGGAAGCTGTGGCTCATGATGTCTTTATTATTGGCTATGAAGCCGCTCAATCTTCCAATAGTCCTCTACGCAAACGCTTGGCTGAAATAGGAGGTCGTTATCTTCATAAAGAATGTAAAGATCAACGATATAAAGATGACAAAGAAGTCCAAAAAACTTATCAACAAATTAATCGTTTTGTTAACGAACAAATGTCTAAACTAATACCAGAAATGGGTTCTACTCAATTAGTCGTTGTCCCTCAACTATGGCGAACTTTTGAAAGTCAAGTTTTCGTTAATGGGGGAGAATTATCCGTTGCAGGAGTTTATCATCAAGATTTACCTTCTGCTACCTTTAATCCTTTTCAAGCAGTAAAAAATGTCAAAAAATTTGGACTCGATGAACTGCTTCAAGAATTTTAATTAATTGGGGATTGTCATTGTCTTTTGATATCGGCGGGGTTAACAACCAAAGTCACAAAATAAGGAGAAAATATGAAAGACGCTATCCAATTTCAAAAACCCAATTATCAAATCCGTTCTCTGACGTTTAGTCCTAACGGTCAGTTTCTAGCAACGATTGGCGAAAACGCTGACAAGTATCAAACGGTTGTTCTCTGGGAAACAGCTTCTAGTCGAGAGCTTGCTCAATTAGATGCTAATATAGAACCGCCCGGAATTCTTCAAGTTCTCTTTAGTCCTGATAGTCAAATTGTTCTAACAGTTCAGGGTTTTCTAGGGCAAGTTACCCTCTGGAAAATGCCATCGGGCGAAAAACTCAAAGAACTTTCTATTGGCAATCTAGTTGCTATTAGTCCTAATAGTCAGATTTTAGCCGCTACTCACTTTCCTATTTATGAACCAGAGGATTTTGAAAGTCGTCACAGTACCATCGGTTTGTATTCTCTTACTGGTGAATCATTAGGTCATCTTGAGGGTAATGAACACTATATCTATGACTTACAAATAAGTCCAGATGGTCAATATTTAGCGGCTATCGATCATCCTCGTGGTGAAGAAAGTGGAACGTTGAGATTGTGGAATCTCTCCCCTTTCTCATCATTTAATTAACTTTTGCAAACAATCTCATAGGAGAAATACCATGACTTCCTTACAAATTATCAATCCTACTGATCAGGCTCGATTTGAACGTCTAAAACCTGTTACTTTTACAGGCAAAGTCGATCCTGGAATAGTCACTGTAGAACTAAAAGCAGATGATCAACACCCCCTAGGCAGTGGTCAGGTTAAAACGGATGGTTCTTGGTCGATTACCTATTCAGGATTTACCAATATCGGTGAGCGCAAAATTACCGCCATCGGTTTTGATCAAGGAAATCATGAAGAAGAAACCAGCATTATAATTTATGTGGCAGATTCCTCAGATTATACTAAAACTATTTATGGGGGTCTGGTTTTAGATGATTACAAAAAGCTTAAACACACCAAGTCTCTGCCGACAGATCACAGGTTAACTGATGCCGAAGGGTGCCGGTTATTTGAACAAGGAATCCTGCCCATTCTTCAGTCCAAAGAAACCTTTATGGAAGCAACGGAGGAAGGTCGAAACAAACTAAACGAATTAGTTGAACAAAACAAAGATCAATACCATATTGATGACGCACCCTGTGCTTATTCCGTCTCCTGTGTGATGAAATATCTGGCTGAAAAGTTAGGATTAGCCACCGTCAAAGCACTTTTCCAAGACCCCTGTTTAATTGATAATGTTCAAGTTACAGGCGTTGAGAAAAAACTGCGTCGTCTCGGTTTTCTCTACTTTTTGAAAAAAGATTACCTAGCACCTCGTGGGGCAATAGGAGCAAGATGGCCTCGAAATAATCAGGATCAATCGGGTCACATTTATTACATCACCAAAGATGGAGCAAAACGGACTCAATTTCCCAACCCAGAGAATTATTGGGATGATCAACAGGGCAAACACGAAACCGGAATAAACGGGCCTAAATGGCAAATCAAAGACCTTCATGCTGAAAACCTCGATTTCTTCGATCACGTTTATATGCAATGGGAGAATGGCTATACAGAAGGATTTTGGTTGCCACCGGGTATTTATCCTTTAAAACGTTAGGATTTTAAGGATTAGAGCTTTGTCCCTCAGAATTCTGGGGGAAGTCAGGGAATAGGCTGATTTCTCCCCTAGAATTGACTGACTTTTTAATCATGCAGGAGGTCTATTATTTAAACGCCTTGTATTTAACCAGCGATCGAGCGTACAATTGAAATCTTTAAGGAGGAAAAGCGATACAAATGGGAGAATCCTGCGCTTTTCCTCCCCTATGGTTAAGCGTATTGTAGCTTGATAAGACTGTAGCAATTCCATTTGAGGGGTAAATAGGGTCTGCTGAAAAAGTTTTTCGTGGGGGCAGGGTGTGGCCCCCCCAACCCCCCCTTAATAAGCTATCCATTAGTCACATCTTTCTTAACATAAAATTTGACAAAAAGAGAAAAGTGTGCAATATGGCTCAAGGGGGTTCTATGGGGGGACCAATTTGATGAGATAGTTTCCAAGTCTGGCTAATATCATGTAACCTTCGCAGTCCCAACCAAATAGTTTTAACACCGGGTTCACCGTCGCCTTTTCTACCTAAAAAACCCCCAAGAGAAGCAATCATTCTGACCGCTTCCGGCCAAGGAGGGCGGCTTTTCAGGTGGCGGACTCTTTTTATGAATAGTGGCACACAAAGATGGCCATTCATGTTCTTCCAAAAAACTTTCACAACTCTCCTCTCCGTG
>NZ_JADBVM010000143.1:0-4704 GCF_020244875.1 Microcystis sp. M44BS1 | reverse complement strand
TCATAATAAATATTGGCAGAGGATTAAATATTAGTTATTGTGACTAACTCTTTTGATTAGAAAAAGATAAACTTGAGAATCTTCGGTCAAATTTATTGACTCAAAATCAGCTATACTTAATTTAAATGAAACAGCCCTACCCTTATCAAGGGGGGCAGGGGGGATCGAACCTCAAATCCATTTTTAATTTAATTATAACCAGCTACTTAAACTGAGCATGACGACAAAAACCAATCTAGTCTTAAGCTTGATCTTTTTTACTTTTCATTTAACTTAACTGTTCAAAGGGAACTGTCAGCGCCATAATAATCGATGGACTTCGATCGAGAACAGAAATTTTATGAGTTGCCAGCAAAAAAAGTCAATATGGGAAAATAAGGAGCTATTCAGTTGTAAAAGCAATATTTAAGCGAAAATTTATGAAAATCGCTATTTTATCGCAAGACGCTTCTCTTTATTCCACCAAGCGACTGAAAGAAGCGGGAGAAGCTCAAGGCCATGAGGTACGAGTGATCAATTATTTGCGCTGTTACATGAACATTACCTCCCACAAACCCACGGTTGTTTATAACGGTAAACCCTTGGAGAGTTTCGACGCGATTATCCCCCGTATTGCCGCCTCAAAAACCTTCTATGGAACCGCAGTCGTCCGACAATTCGAGGTGATGAATGTTTTTACTGCCAACGACTCGCAGGCAATTTCTCGGTCGCGGGATAAATTGCGTTGTCTGCAAATCCTCGCTCGGGAAGGGATAGGTTTACCGGTGACGGGAATTGCTCACGCAACTCAAGATATCGATGGTTTAATCGAAACCGTCGGCGGCACCCCCCTGGTGATTAAATTATTAGAAGGAACCCAGGGTATTGGGGTAGTCTTAGCGGAAACCGACCAAGCAGCCAAGTCAGTTATTGAAGCTTTTCGGCAATTAGAGGCTAATATTCTAGTACAAGAGTATATCAAAGAGGCCAGTGGCGCAGATCTGCGCTGTTTTGTCATCGATGGAAAAGTGGTAGCCTCGATGAAGCGACAGGGGGCCGAAGGGGATTTTCGTTCTAATCTTCACCGCGGTGGCAAAGCAGAAAAGATAAAATTAACCCCAGAGGAACGCAGTACAGCTATACGGGCCACTAAAGCCATGGGTTTACGGGTTGCGGGTGTGGACTTATTACGGTCCAATCATGGGCCTGTGGTTATCGAGGTCAATTCCTCTCCCGGTTTGGAAGGAATAGAAGCAGCCACTGGTGTGGATGTGGCCAAAAAAATTATCGATTTTGTCGCTAAAAATGCCACCCTAGTCCTAAATCGCGATCGATATCAATATTAGCCGTCAGCCTTGCATCAGTTATCAGTTATCAGTTATCAGTTATCAGTTATCAGATGTGAGTTTTTAGTTTACTGTTTACTGAAAAAGCTCCCCACACCCCACACCCCACACCCTACACCCCACACCCCCCCGATGTCGGGGGGGCAGGGGGGGTCACACCCCACACCCCACTTCCCATCACCCTACACCCCACACCCCACTTCCCCACTTCCCCACACCCCTTAAACAGGATTTAGTATCAGTTAACAGTCGGCAAATACACGGACGCTATCGGGAATAATCGATAGTTTTACCTTTGTACCGATGTCTAATTGGGTGTTAATCGTTGTTCTAGCGTGGATTTGGCTGCCGGTGGCCGTTAGCAGGCAATAACGGTATTCCCGCCCTAAAAATTGGCGATCGCAAATAACTAGCTCTCCCGTCTCATCCGGCTTAATTTTGACATCTTCCTCTCTTAGCATCAATTCCCCTTTGTCCAAATCTTGACCATCGGCAATTTCCCAGACTCCTATCTCGGTTTGCCATTGTTCCCCCTCCCGTCTAGCGGGGAGAAAGTTAGCTTGGGTGACGAACTCGGCCACGAATCGCGAGGCCGGATGACTATAAATTGCTTCGGGATTGTTAATTTGTTCTAATTTTCCTTGACAAATGACCGCAATTGTGTCACTGATCACCATTGCCTCCTCCCGGTCGTGGGTGACAAAAATGGCCGAGATACCAGTCGCTTTCAGGATATGACGGATCTCGTGCCGTAACCGTTGCCGTACCTGGACATCGAGATTACTTAAAGGTTCATCTAAGAGGATTAAAGAGGGTTTTGGGGCTAAAGCGCGGGCGAGGGCGACTCTTTGCTGTTGTCCTCCCGATAGCTGATGGGGATAACGTTTTTCTAGTCCTTGCAGTCCGACTAAATCTAAAGTTTCCGCCACCCTAGCGTTAATAGCTCTGCTCGATAATTTCTCCCCAGAATTTTTTAACCCGAAGGCGATATTGTCAGCAATGGTTAAATGGGGAAAAAGAGCGTAATCCTGAAAAACCATGCCCGTATTGCGTTTTTCAGGGGGAATAAAGGTTTTTTCGTCGGCAACTATTCGCCCTCCCAATTCAATCACTCCTTGAGATGGTTTTTCAAATCCCGCAATCATCCGCAGTAGAGTGGTTTTACCGCAGCCCGACGGTCCCAATAATCCGAGAATTTCGCCCTCTGTTAAACTAAAACTGATATTATCGACAGCTAGAGTAGTAGAAGCGGGAAAACGCTTGTTAACCTCGGATAAACGCAGAATGACAGACTTTTTCATGGTGGGAAAGACAATCGCCCGGTCGGTGGCGGGGCCATTCACTTAAGAATTTTCCTAATTAGTTCACTATTATTGTTTATAACATCTCAAGGGACTAATTAGGAAACTTTCTCAAAAATTTCATGCTCACACCTGAAGATATTATTCTCGTTCCCCGGGGGGCCGAGCATAGCTCAATCCGCCGAGGATTAAGGAACATCGGCGATTTAGCCCCGCAAATTATCCCGATTAACCTTGGCGCTCCAGAATTCCTCGACAGTTCCTCAGTCTCTGGGCAATCTCTAGAATTTCTTAATAAGCTCACGGGAAAAATTGTGCTGATGGGATTAGCGGGCAGTCTCAGCGATCGCTATCGGGTCGGAGATGGGGTAATCTATCAAGGTTGTGGCGCGGAAACGGGGAATTATTGGCAGTGCGAACCGGAAATAACCGCAGAAATCGCCCAATTAACCGGATATAGTCTTGTTAAAGGTTTAACCAGCGATCGCCTGATTAGCCGATCCGAGGAAAAACGACGTTTAGGACAGGGGGGCTATGAAGTGGTAGATATGGAAGGAGCAAGGATTTTAGCGGCTTTAGCGGGGCAAAAAGTGGCAATTGTGCGCGTGATTAGCGACGAGGTGACACAGGATTTACCCGATTTAACCCCGGCAATTGATAATCAAGGTCAGCTGCTACCATGGCCCCTCGCTCGACAAATGTTAATCCGTCCTGTCCCGGCCTTCCATTTGATTCAAGGTTCCCTAAAAGGTTTATCCGTACTAACTCAGGTGGTGCGAAAGTTGTGCGGCAGTAATTTTTAAAAGTTGCTTGCAGATTATTTTTTTTCTGTGCTATAATGGTTAAGCTAAAATCAAGCGGATGTGGTGGAACTGGTAGACACGCACGTTTGAGGGGCGTGTGGCTTACGCCTTGCGAGTTCGAGTCTCGCCATCCGCATAAACTTTTATCTGCCCTCTGACGAGAATTGCCCTTGTCACCTTGAATGTTGACAGGATACCACCGTTATACTATTAGGGGTCGAGAAGGTCGTCGCCGACCTCCCCTCCCATTCAGAACCGTGCATGAGACTTTCACCTCACACGGCTCCTAGTCTGATTGTTCCCTTGTTAAGGATACAACTTGACATCTTTTGGTTGCCATCTTGGCTTCCATCTGATGCCGATTTATCATCGTGACAGTGGCGGTGTAGTAATTGAAGGTTTTTGTATTCATCCTTTCCGCCTAAGCTTAGGGGGTGAATGTGGTCAACTTCAATTAAATCCGATGGGGTGAAGTATTGTCCACATCGGCTACACTTGCCTTGTTGCTTTTTGAGTAGTTTGGCTACTCTTGTAGGTGTGTCGATTGCTTGTCCTCGTCTGGTTGCCCAGTAAGTCCAATTTCCGTCGAATGGTGAAGCGTCGGGGCGTACTAGGGTATGTCTGACAATTGGTGTCCAGTTATGTTTCCATAATTGAAGACCGTCTTTGGTTTTAAATAACCAAGATTCGTGTCTTTCTTTCCCATTGCTAAGTTTAACTGTACCCGGTCTAAAGTAGTTTCTCAGTTTTTCGTAGTCCGCTTTACCGCATCTTGATACTGTCCATGCTCTCAACATCAACCAGATTGTATAGTCTAGTTTATTGAAGGTATCCATAGATACTACTCCTGAATAGTAGTTTGCCCATCCTCTAATGATTGGGTTTAATTGTCTAATCAGGGCTGATTGAGGTGCTGTTTTATGTTTTTTAATTACACCTTTAATCACTTCTATGTGGGCTTTAACTGCTTTTTGGCTAGGTTTAATGTGGGTTAGGAATGTTTTGGGTATTCCTTTTGTTATTTCACCTGCTTTGTATTTTCCTGCTGGATATTGTCTGATATTGAATCCTAGAAAATCAAAACCAGGTTCTTCCGTTTTCCCATTATATTCAATGGGGTTAAGTGTGTGACATACTCTGGTTTTTTCTGGTTTGAGTTCTAATCCTATCGGTTTTAACCATTCGGAAATAGCAGTCTTGCACTGTTCAATGATTTCGAGTGATGGTGAAATCACTACGAAGTCATCGGCGTATCTTATTAAAACAGCTTGATTA
>NZ_JADBVM010000142.1:0-4118 GCF_020244875.1 Microcystis sp. M44BS1 | reverse complement strand
GGTACGTTGACCGCCTATAGCTTCTTGTACTTGTTGCGCGCGACTTTTTACCCGGCCAAGCTTTTCTGGTCGGAACCCCCTAAGCCGAGTTTTCAAGGTGCTGCGCCGTCCACTTGGTTTTCGAGACTGGCCTTTTAATTCTAACGTAAAGCCGCCGTTCTACGGCGGGGTTTCAGACCCAAAATTTCCGATGAGAACAGACAACTATGAACTTCGAGATTCCCAGTGCCGTAAAAACTTGGTCACAATTTGGCCATCCCATTCTAATGTGGGTTTTATTAGGATTAACTATCTATGCCCTCTATTCGGGGCTACAATGGCGACGGACGCGTACAGCAGATAAAGACCTAAAAAAAGAATTATTGCCCAAGGATTTTCGCACTAAACACTATCAAATTGGCTCCCTAATCCTCGCTTTAATGGTGTTGGGGACGATCGGGGGTATGGCGGTGACTTATATTAATAACGGTAAATTATTTGTCGGTCCCCATCTGCTGGCGGGTTTAGGGATGGTGGGTTTAATCTCGATCAGTGCCGCTTTAGTACCTTTAATGCAAAAAGGCAATGAATTGGCCAGAATCACCCATATTACCCTTAATGCCGTCATTTTAGGTCTTTTTGGCTGGCAAGCCTTCACGGGAATGGATATAGTCCAGCGTATTCTCAGCAAAATGTAAGAAACTTTGAAAATATAGGATGCGTCATCAGACGCATCCAACCCTAAAAAGTGCTTTCAAAGTTAATCACAAGTTATAGAATCTTTCTCACGGGTAGAAACAAAAAGCAAAAAATCAGATAAAGAGATATAGCGTTTCTCATAAGGATGAAGTGTAACCTAATGTAGTCGTGCAAAATAAAATGAGATGACTATTCAGGAGAAGACAAGTCGGGGAAAATCTGGCTGGCAATGGCTGCACTCCGGCGAATTTGTTCAATTTCGGAAAGATTTTGCCAATTTTCGGTTTCGATAGTCGTTTCGCTCTGGCCATTACGCATAGTATAGGCGTAGGGACGAGCAAAAACCTGTAAATCTTCTGGAGACCATTGGGGAAAGAGATCGCTAAGACAAACAACAAGGCGCTCAAGGTTGTCTAATTGACTATCAACTAGATTTTCAGCGCTTTCTACTAGACGATTTAAATGTTCGGCCGGCAATAAAGAGGCAAATTTATCAAAGATATTAGACCGGGGTGAAACGGAAACTGTCGGGAATTTTTGGTGTAAACTGTTAAAGAATCTATCAGCTTGTGCTTCGATCGCCGTCGCTTCTAGTCCTTCACACAGAGAAAAGGGTGTTTCTGTCAGGTCTAAGGGATCATGACTCTCAACAGCGGTTACATCCCAGGGATAGGTGACTTCTTCTTCGATCAGGATTGCCAGAAGTTCCTCAGTAATCTGTTCGGATAGGGATAAATGGCTCATAAATAACACTCCATATATTAGCCTTTGTGGTGTTCAATGAGTAACTACATCTCGGTTTTGACAATTTCCGAAGCTACAAACAGACTTCTGGTGCAAGTCAGGCAAAGGCACTGTTGCCATAGGAGCAATAATTAACCCTTGCATATCATTATTGATTACTTTTTGACTTTTGCCAGAAGCCGATCAGAAAAGTGGCATAAACTTCTCAACGCCTGAATTTGGGACAAGCTGACATCCTCTGCTGGAATGTAAGTGATAAGTTTTACCGCTCGAATCTGTCTTCCTCTCTTTGTTCTTTCTGCCTCTGTGGTTTATCCTTAATCTTTCTGGGATCACCTGAGAAAAACTGTATGCTAGGCCATATTTAACCAAGCTAAACCAAGAGAGCCTTAATTTTTTGGTTAGGATAGGCACTCTTGCAATAGTCCCTTCCATAGGTGTAATTAATTTTGTTCAATCTCTTGGTGTTTTCTTGTCCAGACTCCGAGAACACTGGCCCCTTACTCCTCCTCTAGAGGTCTATTGATAATTAGCCAATTTTTGACGACGAAAATCCCGAGGTGATAATCCTGTCCAACGCTTAAAAGCGCGAGTAAAATGGGCGGGATCACTGTAACCTAATTCCATGGCAATATCAATTAATTTTATCTGGGGTTCCTGCAGCCACAAAACTGCTTGCTCAAAACGAATTTTTTCCACTACCTGAGTATAGGTTAAACCTTCTTCTCCTAACCTTCTTTGTAGGGTACGGACACTCATGCCGGTGATTTCTTTGGCTAAGTTAATATCGGGATAACCGTTGGGTAAAAGAGGAGTAATCACCTGTTTTAAAGAGCCACTTATATTCTGTACAGGGGAGGAAGAATAGAGATTTTCCCGATCTTTTTGACTCGGTTTATTATCTAAAGCTACGGAAAATTTAAGAGGTAAACTCAGAAAAGAACGAGGAAAAACAATAGCGGTAAATCCCATTCCCGCACGAATTTTAGTTCTGCTTAAAGATTCATCTTTTAAGTTGCAGCCCCGCTCACCCTGAAGATAAATTGTCGGTGGCTGCCATAATTTTCCTAGGGCGATACTAACTAATTCGATCATCAGTCTTGAAGCAAATTGGGCAGCATAATGACAATTAACCTCCTGATTGTGGAGATAACGCTGACAAAAATAAGCGGTTTCTTCCTGTTCTTTAATCCAGAATATTTCCCCTGAATTGTTAGCCGTGATCATGTTTTTGACCGTATTAAAAGCATCATAGACAGTCAAAGACTGACAAATAATTCGCCCGAAAGTCCCTAAATCAGCGATCGAAGTTGCCTTCCCTACTAATAATCCTAAGTTGTCTATACCTTCTCTGTGCGCCGCTTTCTCGATCAACGAGAAGGCCTGATGACGTGGGATTAAAGATTCGGGATGATCGAGCGCAAATAAGGGTAATTTTACCTCCTCTAATAATTTTTCCGTGGGGGAACCGATGCGATGAAGAAACGTAACAAAGGGTAACAAAGTATTAACCCGAAGCAGGGGGATATATTTCATCTCATTATCGCGATTTTGGCGTGAGATGGCAAGAAAAATTTTGATGACACGCTATATTGAATGTCGAAATTGTGAAAACTACCATCTATTACCTCGACTCGTGACTATTTTTCGACAGAACAATGCCCTGACTTCCCCCAGGTCAAATTTATAAACTTTTGCTGATGAAAACAACCAAATCTTAGAATTGAGGAATAAAATAGAGGTTCTCCAGCAAGAGAAGCGGTAAAAGCCATCAATCAATCAAAAAACAAGTCACCAGTTTAATTAATAATTCCTCGGTTATTTTTGCGAGCAGTCTAAGCACATTAACAAAAACCAGATTTTCAGAGCTGCCATGAATTTTCTGCCAAAAATCCTTTTACTGGGTCTAATTAGCTCCTCTGGGCTGGGAATCGTTTCCCCAGTCTCAGCAGAAACTCCCCCAAAAATTGAACCCAAGGCCCTAGCAATTCTCAAGCAAATGAGCGATCGCTTAAGTGCCGCTCGTTCCCTGGCCTTTACCGCCACTATCACCTACGAGAGTCCCAGTCGTATCGGCCCACCTCTGGTGTACACAACGATCGCCGATGTCACCCTGGAACGGCCCAATAAGCTCAGGGTGATTAGTCCGGGAGACGGTCAGGCTAACCAATTCTACTACGATGGCAAAACTATTACCGCCTATTTGCCAACGGAAAATCTGGTGGCTGTCACCAAAGCTCCTAACAATCTCGATGCCGCTTTAAAATTGGCTTACGATGCCGCCGCCATCTATTTCCCCTTTACCGATATCATCGTTGCCGATCCCTACCAAGATATCGCCCCCGGTTTGACCTATGCCTTCTTGATCGGACAATCGCAAGTGGTGGGGGGAACCACCACCAAGATGATAGCGATCGCTAATAACAAAATTTTTGCCCAATTGTGGATCGGGGTCGAAGATAAACTGCCCCGCATGATCCGCGCCGTCTATCGCGACGATCCCGCTCGTCTTCGTCATCGGAAATTTTGGGTCTGAAACCCCGCCGTTTTAGGTTGGCTTTGCTGTTAAATCTTAGCGCATTTACAAAATATGTGTTAGAATGTGAGGTATGGAAAAAGCCTATTCGTTTCGATTTTACCCCACACCCGAACAAGAGTCGCTATTGCGGCGCACTTTGGGCTGTGTAAGATTGGTT
>NZ_JADBVM010000141.1:0-4538 GCF_020244875.1 Microcystis sp. M44BS1 | reverse complement strand
TTGTAAAGGTACACAGCTAACTTCGTTTAAAAACTCTAATTCTTCTTGCTTTTTCCACTCGGTTAGCATTGAAGACGTTTCAGTATATCCTACTCTTTCTTGCTTTTCATACCAAGCTTGTGTTCTGACATGGAGAGCTTTGTTGTAAACTAATCTTACACAGCCCAATGTGCGCCGCAATAGCGACTCTTGTTCGGGTGTGGGGTAAAATCAGTAAGAATAGGCTTTTTCCATATCTCGCATTCTAGAATATATCGTGTAAATGCGCTAGTATTGAACAGTAAAGCCAACCTAGAACGACGGGGTTTCAGACCCAAATTTTCGATGAGCGACGGGGACAGACGGTTAAAATGCGTCTTAGCTTAAAACCCCACACCCTGCCCGCGGGAAAAACTTTTTCAGCAAGCCCTATTTGTGTTACAATAGGTTGGTCAAAAATGCTGGTGTAGCTCAGTGGTAGAGCAGCTGATTTGTAATCAGCCGGTCGCGGGTTCAAATCCCATCACCAGCTTCTCGGAAAACCAACTGTTTTCAGTCCCTACAAGGCTTTGGTGGCTTGGGTCGCAGCAAGGCCTACTGATTCTGTCGGTCTTTTTTGGTCACTGTTGGGTCAGTTGGTAATGATTTGGTAGTAGTGGCGTAGCCCTCTTGCTTACCTGGTATGAATTGTGTAAAATATTTATTAATAAAAAATTTCAATTTGATTCCCTTCATGATTTGGCAGAACTGGAAAAAACCATTAATAACATTCCGGGAGTCTTGAACAATGGCTTATTCGTGGGACTGGCTGACTTGGTGATTGTCGGAGAGTTACAAGATGGACAGCCTCTAGTCCGGGAGTTTTAATGATCTGAATTAATCCCATTTTCTCGGAAAATAACATGAAGAGCGACTGCGCTTTTGCGCCCGTTTTATTTGAGATGGACGGAACTCCCGTGGATAAAGTCCCTTTGCACTAGCAAATATGGCAAGAGTTTAGCCAAACAAACGGTCTTAATCTATGGTTGTCCTTAAACTTAACATAATAAAACTGGTATTGTAAAGTTTTGTAAAAAATATATGCAAATGACTGCAAACAACTGCTAATATGATTAGTGCAAGTTTACATTGCAGTTCACATGAAACTATCAGATTATGCTAAGAAAAAAGGGATCAGTTATGACACTGCTTGGAGAATGTGGAATCGAGGGCAGTTACAAGGAGAACGTCTTCCTACAGGAACAATTATTATTTTTGAAGATGACCGTTCTTGCGGTGAAAATAAAGTAGCTATTTTATTTATGCGCGAGTTTCTAGTTCAGAAAATCAATCTAACTTAGAGACTCAGGCAAAAAGATTGGAAGCTTATTGTAGGGCGAAAGGCTATCAAATTGTTCGAGTAGTTAAAGAAGTAGGAAGTGGAGTCAATGAGCATCGAAAGCTATTATTAAAACTTCTAGAACAAACTGATTATAATTTGATTGTCGTAGAACATAAAGATCGTTTAAGCAGAGTAGGGTTTAATTATCTGAAAGTTCTTTTAACTCAAACAAATAGAGATATAGAGGTCGTTAATCTAGCAGAAGAAAGAAAAGACGATTTAAGGCAAGACTTCGTGAGCATAATTACCTCATTTTGCGCTCGATTATACTCATTAAGACGACGAAATAGAAAGACAGAATGTTTAATTAAATGCCTTGAGGAGAATGATGAAATTAGTTCAAAAACATCTAATTAAATTTAATCACAAAAATTATTCAGTAATTGATAAATTAGGATTTTTATCGAAGAATCTGTATAATTGTGCTGTTTATTTAAACCGTCAAGTTTTCTTTTCACATCAACCATTTTTAACAATGACTGAGTTACATCATGCCTTAAAAATGAGTCCAGATTATCAAGCCTTACCCGCCAAAGTAAGTCAGTTAGTATTAAAGCAAGTAGAAAAAACCTTTAAATCTTACCAAAAAGCGAAAGAACAATACAAAAAATCGCCAGATAAATTTACAGGAGAGCCTAAGTTGCCAAGATACAAAGACAAGGAAAAAGGTAGAAACGTTTTAACTTATAACTATCAAGCCATTTCTAAAAAAGCGTTGAAGCAAGGTTTAATCAAGCTATCAGGGACTAATTTAGAATTTAAAACTAATTTAAAGGAAGTCTTAGAGGTCAGGATTATTCCTAAATTGGGTGCTTATTGTTTAGAGATTGTCTATGAACAACCCTCCTCATCAAGTCAAGAGGGAGAAAGATATGCTTTTATCGATTTAGGCTTAAATAACCTAGCTGCTGTTACCTCTAATATTCCCGAATTTCAGCCAACTTTAGTATGTGGAAAAGCCTTAAAATCCTGCAATCAAAAGTACAACAAGACACTAGCTAAACTCAAATCGGAATTACCCAGTCTCCAGAAGACCAGTAAAAGAATACAAGGTTTAACTTTAAAGCGTAATTGCCAGGTGGATTATTACCTCCACACCGCTAGTAAATATATTATTGATAAATTACTAGCTCATCAAATTAACCTTTTAGTTATTGGTCATAATCAAGGCTGGAAACAAAACCTTAATATTGGAGATAGAAATAACCAGTCATTCGTAAATATTCCTCATTCAAGGTTTATCGAACAACTTACCTATAAAGCAAATTTAGTAGGAATAGAGGTCAAAACAACTAATGAAAGCTATACCTCTAAATGTAGTTTCTTGGACTTAGAGTCTATTCAAAAGCAAAAAAGCTATTTAGGCAAGAGAATTAAAAGAGGACTATTCAGAAGCTCGTCGGGTTATTTCTATGGAGCAGATATTAATGGTTCCTTAAATATTGGAAGAAAGGTAGTCGGAGAGGCCGCCTTTAGCGGGAATCCGATAGAGAGGTTCGTAGTTAACCCAGTACGGGTCAAAGCGTACAAAGCTAATTCTAGATGCAATATTTGCGTACAGAATTAGTAACTATATAACAAAGGAAAGTGCTTGGATTGTTGGACAACCCTATTTTGATGGGGTAGCATCAGAATCATCGAATCCATGACAAGCGACAAAAGCCCACAGAGCTATTTTGTCTGGGGGTCTCTCTGGGGGCAGACTAGATGCCCTTGAATATTCTAATCAAATAGGAGTAAAACCGATGAACACAAGCATTCAAACCATTCATGCCCGAGAAATTCTCGACTCTCGCGGCAATCCGACGGTTGAAGTCGATGTCATTTTGGCAGACAACAGCAAGGGTCGAGCGGCAGTACCTTCTGGAGCATCTACGGGGAGTGGGGAAGCGCTGGAATTACGGGATGGCGATCCTACTCACTACGGTGGCAAGGGCGTTCTCAAAGCGGTGGCCAACGTCAATGGTGCGATCGCTGCTGCCCTCAAGGGAATGGATGCCACTGACCAAAGTGCCGTCGATCAGAAAATGCTAGAGTTAGACGGCACTGAATTTAAGTCGAACTTGGGCGCTAATGCCATTCTGGGAGTTTCAATGGCGGTGGCCAGGGCGGCAGCAATTTCTAAGGGTCAACCCCTTTATCAATACCTCGGCAGCACTGAGGCGACTCTACTGCCAACTCCCTGCTTTAACATTCTCAATGGTGGAGTTCACGCCGATAACAGCGTTGATTTTCAGGAATACAAGCTAGTTCCCGTCGGTGCAACCACCTTTGCTGAAGCGTTGCGCATGGGGGCAGAGGTTTACCACGCCCTGAAATCAATTTTGAAACAAAAAGGTTATAGTACAGGGGTCGGCGATGAAGGCGGCTTTGCCCCTGACCTCAAGTCCAATGTAGAAGCCATCGAGCTAATTCTAGAAGGAATTGACAAGGCAGGATACCAATCTGGCGAGGAATTGGCGATCGCTCTCGATCCAGCAACCAGTGAACTATGGCGAGAAGGAGGGCAATACGAATTTTTTAAATCTGACAAGAGCCGTAAATCTTCCTCAGATATGATCGATCTATGGGAAAGCTGGATCGACCAATACCCGATTATCTCCTTAGAAGATGGTTTGGGAGAAAAGGACTGGGAAGGTTGGCAAGAATTGACCGAGCGGTTAGGCGATCGTGTTCAATTAGTGGGTGATGACATCTTTTGTACCAATCCCAAAATTATTCAGGAAGCGATCAACAAAGGTGTAGGCAATGCCTCTTTGATTAAAGTTAATCAGATTGGGTCTGTCACCGAAACATTAGAAGCGATCAAAACAGCGCGCTCCGGTGGTTATACCATCTATATCAGCCACCGCTCCGGGGAAACTCCCGATGATTTTATTGCCGATTTGTCCGTTGCGACAAGCGCGGCCCAACTAAAAACAGGTGCGCCCTGTCGGGGCGAACGGTTAGCCAAATACAATCAGTTGCTCCGCATTGAAGAAGAACTTGGCACTCGCGCTCGTTATGCAGGGTGGACGAACTTCAAGGGAAAGTAGCTTATTTGACATCCTCGCCGCCCTAAAAGTGCGGCGATTCCTAAACCTCACGATTTAAGTTTCTGCTTCCACCACCGTCGCATACCACAGTTAAAAAACCATGTACTGTCTTACACAGAGTCCACAGACTTTCGCCCCATTTC
>NZ_JADBVM010000140.1:0-23926 GCF_020244875.1 Microcystis sp. M44BS1 | reverse complement strand
GTTAACACCTAATTGTTCTGCATAATGCTTGGTAACATACGTTTTAATCAATCGCAATCTCAGAGAAAAATTTTTATCTTCCGGTGGCAAAGTTAACAAAAAATGAAAATGCTCTGGTAACAAAACAAAAGCATCAATTGAGAAAGGATGTTTTTCTCTTACCTTTTCAAGAGCTTCTCTGAGAGCCTTCCGTCCAATTTCACTACAGAGCCAGGGTTCACGGTGATAAGTAACTTGGGTAATAAAATAAGTACCGCCAGAAACATTAGGTCTTCTATAATTAGGCATTGTTCTATCTTTAATATATCTCTTTGGTGGTGCGTTACGACGGATTGCTAGTCTAAGTAAGAGCAAAGATTGTCGCCGTCTAACGCACCCTACATTTTACTCTACTGACCAAAAAAACAAATTAATAATCCGCGCCCCACGCACCAACCTTATCATTCTGTGTTACCGAATAAGATATAATTGGGAAGGTGAAAATAGCGCAGTCACCGATCTTGTAGGGTGCGTTCCCTGATGCAACCCTTGTTACTCCATTCGTTTTATGATGGGGAACGCACCACCAAACACGGAATATTCGGTGGATTACGGTGTTGGGGGGTTGGGAAGGAGAATTTAGATTAAAATAGATAACAGATAATTAGCAAAGTCTGCTCATAATGCCGAATATTATCTGGTCGGATTACTTACAATATCGAGCCAAACTGAGAGGATTTGAACTTGCTAAAATAGAAGAGATTCTCAAATACTCTGGAGAAAGGTACTACGATACTGAAACGGGTCGTCTTATTGCCGTAGGCAAGCATGATAATCGTTTAGTAATTATTCCTTATGAATACGATGATAATTTTATAACTCCTGTCACCATTCATGCGACAACACGCCAACAAATTCGATTTCGCCTAACAACTGGGAGATATACTATCCATGAGCAAACCTAAAATGAGATACTTTGAACAAGAAGACATTCTTCATTTAACTATTTCTGATGAACCAGAAGCTAACAGTGTAGAAATTAATCCAAATATTACGGCTGAACTTAATGATTTAGGAGAATTAATTGGCCTAGAGATTACTAATGCTAGTTCTTTTATCCGAGATTCAATTTTAGAGTCAACCCAAGGAAAAATATTAAATTTGTCCCCCCAATGACTTGTTAAGTGCGATGCCGAAGGCACTGCCTAGCAGTACGCCGATCTTGTAGGGTGCGTTAGACGGCGATTATCTTTGATAAAAAACTCAAATTAACAATCCGCACCCCACGCACTAACTTTATTATTAAATTGGTGCGTTACGCTTAGGAATGGCTCACCCTAGGAGTTAGTGCGCTCGCCTGTGGCTGGGGTTGAGGGTTGAATAGAGCAAATTATAAATTATTAAAGCAAAATCGATGAGAACCATTCCCTTAACTTTAGAACAGCTTATTTAAGCAGTACAACAATTGTCGCCTGATCAACAAATTGCGATCGCCTGATCGGGTAGAGAACAGGGACGTATTGCCTAAGAAGGATAACAGAAGGTAGGGGTAAGTCACGACTCCCTGATCACTAATTTTTGATAAGCTAAGAGACAGTAATTATAATTTCGTCGTCAATCCTATGATTTTGCCAGGTAGTACCGTTCGAGTCACCAATCCCGATGATACCTACTATAAATTTGAAGGTTTAGCCCAGCGTTTAAGCGATGGGAAAGTGGCCGTTCTTTTTGAGGGGGGCAACTGGGATAAGTTAGTCACCTTTAATCTCTCGGAATTAGAAGAAGTAATTATTGCCCCAGCTAAAGGCAAAAAATAACCATGCGTCCACCCTTACCGCAATTGGCTACGGATAACCGCCATCCCGATCATATCGCCGAAGTTATCGAGACGACGACGACCGAGTTTTTAGCGCAATGTTTGGAACCAGAGGAGTTAAACTTTCCTTTTATGCCCGCTTTTGGTAGTTGGGTAAAAGCCTACGATGAAGAAACGGGTAATAAAATTTTTGGGATTGTCACCTTTGCCACCACTGCACCCATCGATTCGGTACATCGCGCTAGAGCTTTGGGGTTATCTTTGGCTGAATTGCGGGAACAACAGCCGCAGATTTTCGCTATGTTAAAAACGGAATTTCGGGCAACTATTGTCGGTTTTGAAACCCTGCCCGGACAATTTAATGGTAATGGTGCCGGGCGAGGTTATATCTATCAATATATTCCTCCCCGTCCTCCACAAATTCATCAGGCGGTTTATCAATGTGAGTCGTTAGAGGTGGTTTATTTTAGTGAACAATTAGACTTTTTACGAATTTTATTACAGGTAAAAAATACTCCCGTGGAAGCTTTGGCAGCTGCTTCTATCCGTCAGATGTATCAATTGCGTCAAGCCGATCGACAATGGTTAGTGAATGTGGGCAGACAGTTAAGTGTTTTACTTAAAGATGATTATGATCGCTTGCGTTATATTCTCAGTCAAATTCATATTAGTCCTTAGATGATTCGGCGTTGTCAGATCAGAAGAGGAAAGATGCAATGCTCCGATGCTGATTCGGAGCATCTTTCCATTTGACAAAGCCGATTGTAGGGCTAATTCATGAATTAGCCCTACGCCGATTGTAGGGCTAATTCCACTGCTAAATCGAGCGACTCTTATTCCCCACTTAAGCCCAACTATCGGCACTATTCGTTCATTAAACACTAATTGTCAAGATGCCATGTAATCTTTCCTATCAAAGTAATTTCAGTTCCGGTGCTGATTCGGAGCATCTTTCAATTTGACAACGCCAAAAATGGGTTCTTCGTTACTTGGTATGGTTCTATAGGGTGGCATAAATCGACTAAATCCTTATCTGGTAAGAGACTTAATTGATTAGAACGTAGGTTGGGTTGAAGTATGAAACCCAACGCCCGCATGGGTTACGCTACCGCTAACCCATCCTACAAATAATTGTGCCTCCCTACTTAGTTAGTTATAAATAGTTGACTAGACAAAAAATGTCGATATAATAAATGGTTATGCGGTAACTCTCGCTATTTTTAGCCTTGATTGTAAACCCTAGATAGTTTAGTTGATCGCCCCTTAAGAAAATGGCAATACAAACAACCTTTGCAGAGATTCTAGAAGCAGCCGAGCAACTTCCCCTTGAAGATCAAGAAAATCTCATTCATATTTTACAGAATCGTCTTCGAGATCAAAAAAGAACGGAATTGGTTAGAGGTGTTCAAGAAGCTCAACAAGAATTTGCACAAGGTCAATGTCAACCCCTGACATCTGAACAAATCATGGAGGAAATCCTTTCGTGAATTTTGTTTTATTACGCTCGAATATATTTATTAGAAATGCTCGAAAAATTGTGAAAAAACAGGCTTTTTTAGTTCAAAATCTCCAAGAAACTTTAGCTTTATTATCCGTAGATCCATTTCAACCTCGATTAAGAACACACAAATTAAAAGGGGAGCTTAAAGACTCTTATGCTTGTAGTGTCGGCCATGATTTAAGAATTGTCTTTAAATTCGTTGAATATGAGCAGAAACAGGCAATTCTTTTAGAGTCAATTGGGACTCACGATGAAGTTTATTAGTGCGGATGATTATTGCGCTCAGTTTGGAGAAACCGAACCAGAATCAAGATAAAAAACCTAAGATGCGTCATTAACAGATATTTCAGCTTTTTTGAGTGCAATTTGCCATTCTAAGTCAGCTATTTCTCGATCGAGTTCGACAATTTCACTATTAACTTGCTTTAAATCGGCGATAATTTCTTGTTTACTGCGTTTTCTACCGTAGATAGCCAGTTCATCCTCTTGTAATTTCTCAAGGATAGAGTCTAGGGAAGCTGTTAAATCGGCCGAGGGACTATCCATAATACCTAAACGCATTAATACCTGTACCGCTTTGAGAACGTCTTGCTGATAAGCTTCTCTAGAGGGGTAATCTTGGGGGTTTTTGAGATTTAAAGCGTCAATGATATTCATATTCGAGGTTATGAAGGTTAAATGCGAAACTGTGATTATGTCACATTTATATAGCTTAAGTTTCTAATAAATTCCCTAACAGGGATGGCAATATATTTTATTTTAGAGTAGAAATCCTTGATTGTCAGTAGCGGTTATTGCTATACAACAATCACAAATTTTTGTCTGTTACAATTTATACAAAATGCCCTGGGATTACCCCGCCTGAAAACTCAAATCCGATTAGTGATCACTGGTCACTGATTGCTGATAAGATTGTTACGAAAATATAAACACGAAATTCTATAGTTAGCCATGACCCAAAACGGAAGCTCGAAGTCGATCGTAGTCTCTCCCTCGATCCTATCGGCGGATTTTAGTAAATTAGGAGCCGATATCGAGGCTGTGGATAAGGCAGGAGCCGATTGGATTCACGTTGATGTGATGGATGGTCGTTTTGTCCCGAATATCACCATTGGACCCCTGATTGTCTCCGCTATTCGTCCCTATACGAAAAAACCTTTAGATGTGCATTTAATGATCGTGGAACCGGAAAAATATGTGGCTGACTTTGCGAAAGCGGGTGCTGACATTATTTCTGTTCACGCTGAACATAATGCTTCTCCCCACCTCCATCGTACTCTTTGCCAAATCCGCGAACTCGGTAAACAAGCGGGTGTGGTATTAAATCCCTCCACTCCCTTAGATTTAATCGAATATGTGCTGCATTTGTGCGATTTAGTCTTAATTATGAGCGTTAACCCCGGTTTTGGTGGCCAGAGTTTTATCCCAGAAGTTGTCCCAAAAATCCGTCAATTACGCCAAATCTGCAATGAAAAAGGCTTGGATCCCTGGATTGAAGTGGATGGCGGCTTAAAACCAGCTAATACTTGGCAAGTTCTCGAAGCGGGTGCTAATGCGATCGTAGCAGGTTCGGCGGTATTTAATGCCCCCGATTACGCAGCGGCGATCGAAGGTATCCGTAACAGCAAACGTCCCCAACCTCAATTAGCCACCGTTTAATTGCCGCAGGGGTGGGTTAGCTGTTGATTAATTATCTTAGTATTTGCACTAACCTACTCTGCTGATTTGTTCTAAAACCTGCCGCCATAAACCCGAATTAGAGACGGCTAAAACTTCGCTAGAATCAGCTTGTAGGGGATTACCTGACCAATCGCTAATTATTCCGCCCGCACCTTCAATAATCGGGATTAAAGCACAAAAATCGTAGTATTTCAGGTCTGATTCTAGGATTACCATCGCCATGGCAGTGCAGCCAGTGGCTAACATCATATAGTTATAACAATCACCCCCAAAAGCGCTACGTTTACAGACGCTTTGCAGCTGACGAGCGATCGCTTGCTGTCGTTCTGTGATAAACATTAAGGGAGTGGTGGAGGCTAAACAGGCATTTTTTAAGGCAAGTTCCCGATCTTGACAGTAGGGATTAACAATCATCTGGTTATTATAAAGACTCGCTTTTCCCTTCACTCCTAACCAGCGATCGCCTAAAATCGGTTGATCGACAATTCCTAAAATCGGTTGATTTTCTGCCACTAGGCCGATTAAAGTCCCAAAAATCGGTAATCCCTTGACAAAAGAGGATGTGCCATCGATCGGATCCAATACCCAATAACGACCACTTTGGGAGGGAATATTGGTTCCTTCTTCCCGAATAACCCCATCTTCGGGTAATTCTCGCCGAATAATCGCCACCATCGCCTCCTCAGCTTCTTGATCGGCGATTGTTACTATTGAGGAAACTTGATCGAGTTTGGTTTCGGTTTCTAGATGAGGCTGCCGAAAATAGTGCCGGATAATCTCTCCAGACGCGTCCGCTAATTGATGAGCTAGTTGGATAGTGCGATCGATATTCATGAGCGGAAACAATACAGCAGAATTTAGAAGACAGGAGACAGGAGTAGGGACTGGGGAAGTGGGGAAGTGGGGGATTTAGCTGAAATTTCCCGATCACCCTCAATCCCTATTGCCTCTTGGATAGTGCGATCGATATTCATCAATAAAAGTTATCCATACAGGAAAACGATAATGTTTATTTATGGTAAAGAAGTGGGGAAGTGGGGGATTTAGCGGAAATTTCCCGATCACCCTAAATCCCTATTGCCTCTTGGATAGTGCGATCAATATTCATCAATAAAAGTTATCCATAGAGGAAAACGATAATGTTTATTTATGGTAAAGGGAAGTGGGGAATTGGGGAAGTGGGGGAAATTTCCCTATCACCCTAAATCCCTATTGCTGCGTCGAACCTAGAACTATCAATGGGGAACAGCTTGATTTTGACTCCATAATTAAGTTAGTCAACGATCGACTTAATCTCAAGACGAGAAAAAATTAATCTATTAGGAGTTTAGCTGATGACGGCTTTTACGGAAAATGACCTAAAAAGGTTAGAAGATTTGATTATCAATGGACAAAAAGCGATCGAAACTCGTTTAACCTCTCTGGAGAGTGGACAAAAAGCGATCGAGAATAGCATCGGAGAGATCAAAAGAGAAATTCAAGTCCTAGAGATAGGACAGACGGAAATTAAGGGAGAAATCAGGACTTTAGACGCAAAAATCACGGGTTTAAATGAAAGAGTGCAACTCATCGAGGCATCCGTGGGAAAAATTCCCGATTTAGCCGAAAAAATTGGGGAGGTAAAAAACTGGAAACAGATCGGTATATCGATTGTGACTGCTTTTGTGGGTGGGGTAATTGGTTGGTTGATTCGGGGAAAATAAAACTAGGCCATGTAACATAGTATTAAGCATTTGTATATTTTTATTAATTTTTATGGAACAGACAGCCTTAAATCTGATCGCGATTACCGTTTTTTCGATCACTCTTTCCGTATTTGTCACTCCTTTGCTGTCTATTTCGCCTTTTGTCCCCGCTTTAGCTACTTTTAGCCTCTTGGGATTAGTTACCGTCGATACTCTCACCTTTAATAACCGGGGCGTGACTTTACTACTGGATGCTCTTTCTCCCAGTAAACACCGTCAAAGAGTTATTCACCACGAAGCCGGACATTTTCTCACCGCTTATATTTTAGGTATTCCGATCGCCAGTTATAGTTTGACCGCTTGGGAAGCCTTTCGTCAAGGCCAGGAGGGAGTCGGCGGTGTTCAATTTGAACTAGCAGATTTAGAGCAAAAAGTCAAGAACTTTACCGATTTTCCCGCTTTTTTAGAGAGAATTTCTACGGTGTGGATGGCGGGAATTGCTGCCGAAACCTTAGTTTATGGTAAAGCGACAGGGGGAGAAAGCGATCGATTTTATCTGCAATCGGCCTTAAAATTAGCGGGGGTTCCTGAGAATAATTATGCTCAAAAAGAGCGCTGGAGTTTATTACAGGCAAAAACTCTTTTAGAAAAACAACAGACTGCCTATCAAGCTTTAGTGATAGCTATGGAAAAAAGGGCCAGTGTGGAAGAATGCTGTCGGGTGATTAGTGAAAGTTTAGTATAAGGGGAAAAGTAATCAGGGATAGATTTGATAATTTCCCCGTTAAATTATTTATGAATAATCAGAGCATTCAATCCGATCAGCGATTAGCTTTAATTGTGCGCGGAGCAGTACAAGGGGTCGGTTTTCGTCCTTTTGTTTATCGATTAGCAACGGAATTAAACCTAACGGGTTGGGTGAATAATACAGCAGCGGGAGTTTTTATTGAAGTCGAGGGCGATCGAGACAAACTAGAAACTTTTTTGACTCGATTATCTTTAGAAAAACCACCTCGATCGCTAATTGAAAATATTGAGACTCAATGGTTAAATCCCGTCGGTTATCAAAACTTTAGCATACGTCCTAGCAGCGGCGGTGAAAAAAATACAATTGTTCTGCCAGATTTAGCCACTTGTCCCGATTGTTTAGCCGATATTTTTGACCCGAATAATCGTCGTTATCGCTATCCTTTTACTAACTGCACTAACTGCGGTCCTCGCTACAGTATTATCGAGGGTTTACCCTATGATCGCAGTGCCACAACTATGAGGGGTTTTAATCAGTGTTCCGAATGTAAAAGGGAATACGAAAACCCTCTAGATCGCCGTTTTCATGCCCAACCGAATGCCTGTCCTCGTTGCGGACCCCAAATCAGTCTTTTAGACAGTCAAGGAACTGTATTAGCGGAAAAAGATCAAGCTTTAATCGCCACTGCTAGAGCAATTCAACAGGGAGAAATTATAGCGATCAAAGGATTAGGAGGATTTCACCTAGTTGTCGATGCGAGAAATACGGAAGCAGTGCAAAAATTGCGACAACGTAAACAGCGACCGGATAAGCCTTTTGCCGTGATGTATCCTAATCTTGAGTTAGTGAAAAAGCATGGTTATGTCTCTTCTTTAGAATCACAATTATTGCAGTCTCCTGCTGCGGCAATCGTCCTGATTAAACAAAGAAAAAATTGTCTTTCTCCTTCGGTTTCTCCGGGTAATCCCTATCTAGGAGTCATGTTCCCCTATACTCCCCTACACCATCTTTTATTAGCAGAATTAGGCTTTCCTATTGTGGCAACCAGTGGTAATCTAGCCGATGAACCTATCTGTATTGAGGAAAAAGAAGCTTTAGAAAAATTAGGAACCATCGCCGATTTTTTTCTAGTTCACAATCGTCCCATAGTTCGACCAGTGGATGACTCTATTATCAGGGAAATGGCAGGAAAAGCGATGATTTTGCGGCGAGCGCGGGGATATGCTCCCTTTCCCGTTAAAGTTAATGATGGAGATTTTCCCCCGATTCTGGCCGTGGGAAGTTATTTTAAAAATACCGTGGCTATCTACCAAAAAAATCAAGTTTTTATCAGTCAACATATCGGCGATTTAGATACAGTTAATACCGTTAATCATTTTGAAAATATCCTCGATAGTTTTAAAAAATTATACGAGTTTGTACCGGAAATTATTGCCTGTGATGCTCATCCAGAATATCTAGCAACTAAGTACGCTTATAGCTTAAATTTGCCCGTTATTCCCATTCAACACCATTACGCTCACGTTTTATCCTGCATGGCAGAACATCAGCTACAACCTCCGGTTTTAGGGGTTGCTTGGGATGGAACGGGATACGGTTTAGACGGCACAATTTGGGGGGGAGAATTTATCCATATTGCTGCCGATTCTTGGCAGCGAGTCGCCCATTTTAAACCCTGGCCATTACTGGGAGGAGAAAAAGCGGTTAAAGAACCCAGACGAGTGGCTTTAGGATTACTAGAAGTTATGGAAAATACTGATAGGATAAAATCAGCTTTTAGTGAACAGGAATGGTCGATTTTTAGGCAAATGTTAACAAAAAAAGTTAATTGTCCTTTAACTTCTAGTGTCGGGCGTTTGTTTGATGGTGTGGCGGCGATTCTAGGTTTATGTTATCAATTAAGTTTTGAGGGACAAGCAGCAATGCAGCTAGAATTTGCTCTTGATGGCATTAAAACGGAGGAATATTATCATTTTTCTTTGTCCGCCGACTCCCCCACAGTTATTGATTGGAATCAGATAATTTTAGGAGTTGTTGAGGATTTAGAAAAACAAGTACAAATCGGCATAATTGCCGCTAAATTTCATAATAGTTTATGTGAGATTATTGTAGAAATTGCTCAGAAAATAGGTAGAGAAAAAATTCTCCTGACGGGAGGCTGTTTTCAAAATCGTTATCTGACGGAAAGAACAATTAATCGCCTACAAGCTTCGGGATTTCAACCCTACTGGCAGCAAACTGTTCCCACTAATGATGGTGGTATTAGCCTTGGTCAAATTATCGGAGCTTTTTCTCAACTTAAACAGTTCTAGATAAGTAGGTGGGTGGAATTAAATATAAGATGAACGTAGGTTGGGTTGAAGTATGAAACCCAACGCCCGATTATGTTACGCTACCGCTAACCCATCCTACAAATAATTGTGCCTCCCTACTTAGGACAAAATTAACTTCTTGGTTAGGACAGGCAAGAGGTAGTTATAAACCACAGAGACACAAAGAACACAGAGAGCCGATTTTTTTCTAGACTGTTGGGATTGTCGAAAATTGAGATTTTAGCTTAAACGATGCCACTCGACGATTTTATTGCCTACTTTCAAAATAATTGCTTGACCTAAACCCAGTTCTTGTGTCACATTAACTAGATGGGCGAAATTTTGATGAGTGATTGCTAGTCCCTGCAAACAGGCTAGAAAATCGAGACAGAGAACCGTAGAAAATTCCCAAGTTTGTCGGTAAACACGGCAATTATCCGGTAAAAAAGCCACAAGAGAGCGAAAATGACTCAAAGCGGCTTTCTCAAAATTGGCGCTAGTGCAGTCAAAAGACGAGTGCTGATAGCTCATAAAAACTTTGCCTGATAGGGAGAGAGCAGGGTTTCCCCCAGACTAGCACTTCCCTTCTGGGGATCACCTTCCCTTTAGAATTTCTCAATAGACTGGCAAATCCCCCCAGAGGAGTATTCTTACCCGCGAACAAATTGCTAGAAGCTAGGTTTCTTCCCGGAGATGGTGTACTTTAGATATTGATGTCCTTCCGGCTGGCAAGATAACCTGTAAATTTCCCCACTCGTCCCTAGAACGTAGGTTGGGTTGAAGCATGAAACCCAACCCCCGATTATGTTACGCTACCGCTAACCCATCCTACAAATAATTGTACCTCCCTACTTAACCTGTAAATTTCCCCACTCGTCCCCAGCGATAAAAGGCTGTATTTAGTTAAAAATCAAGTGTTGACTTTGATGCCAAACTTGCCTAGTAAAAAATGATGACAGCCTCAAGTTGCCGCTTAACTAATTGACTACTTAACTGATAACTGGTAACTAAGATTATGAATAATGCAATTGTCAAACCGAGAGATGTACAAGTAGCACCGATTGCCGTCGATACTTTTGTTTTTCGTTCCCGCACTTGGGACCGGTTAAAATTCGAGATCGAATACGGATTACAAAAGGGAACCACCGCCAATAGTTATCTGATTAAAGGTGAAAAGGTCGCTCTTTTTGATCCACCGGGGGAATCATTCTCGGCCATATTTTTAGAGGCTTTAACTAAAAGAATCGATCCGAAAACTATTGATTATATTATCCTCGGTCACGTTAACCCCAATCGTGCCGTCACCCTCAAGGCACTTTTAGAAATTGCGCCTCAAGTCACTTTTGTTTGTTCCAATCCGGGGGCAATTTCCCTGAAAAAAATTCTTGAAACCGAAGCATTAAATCTGTTGGTTGTCAAGGGGGAAGAAATATTAAATTTAGGAGCAAACCATCAATTAGAATTTATCCCCACTCCTAACCCCAGATTTCCCGATCAACTCTGTACCTACGACAGTAAAACCGATATTCTCTACACCGATAAATTATTCGGAGCGCACGTTTGTGGCGACCAAATTTTTGATGAGGGTTGGAGCGTTTATAACGAAGATCGGCGTTATTATTTTGATTGTCTCATGGCTCCCTATGCCAGCCAAATTAGCAACGCTTTGGAGAAATTAGCCGCTAAATCGCCCTTATTTTATGCTGTTGGTCACGGTCCTCTGGTGCGTTACGGGATGCACGAATTGACCCTTTCCTATCAACAATGGTTAGCAGTACAAAAGTCCCAAGAGTTGACAATCGCCCTGATTTATGCTAGTGCCTACGGCAACACCGCCACCCTCGCTCAAGCGATCGCCATGGGGATCACGAAAGCGGGAGTAGCAGTGACGGCGATTAACGCCGAGTTCGCTGAACCGGACGAGATCAAAACGGCGATCGAAAAAAGTGTCGGTTTTATCTTTGGTTCCCCCACTTTGGGAGGACACGCACCGACTCCCATCCAAACCGCCTTGGGGATTACCCTGTCCAATGGCGATAAAAGCAAGCTGGTGGGGGTTTTTGGCTCCTACGGTTGGAGTGGTGAAGCGATCGATCTTTTGGAAGGTAAATTCCGGGATGGCGGTTATCGCTTCGGTTTTGAGCCAATTCGGGTTAAATTTAAACCCACGGAGGCAATTTTAAAGACCTGTGAGGAAGCGGGAACCGATTTCGCTCAAGCAGTCAAAAAAGCTCGCAAAAGCAGACAACCGAAAACTAATGTTAACCAATCCCAAAGCGATCGGCGATCGCAAGCCCTGGGCCGTTTGGTGGGTTCTCTCTGTATCGTCACCTGCGAATTGGGAGAATTGCGCGGTGCCATGTTAGCCTCTTGGGTATCGCAAGCGACGTTCACTCCCCCCGGATTGACTATTGCCGTGGCGAAAGAACGAGCGATCGAGTCTCTGCTTTATAGCGGTACGCCTTTTGTCCTTAATATCCTCCAAGAAGGTCAACATTTGGCTTTAATGAAGCATTTTCTTAAACCTTTTACTCCTGGAGAAGATCGTTTTGCTAATATCGAAACCACTAAAGCTGAGAACGGTGGGCCGATTCTGGCCGAAGCGCTCGCTTATCTGGAATGTCGGGTAGAACAACGAATGGAGTGCGGTGATCATTGGCTGCTTTATGCGATCGCAGAAAAAGGCAAGGTTTTACACCAGGGTTTAACCGCTATCCATCATCGCAAATCCGGCAGTTATTATTAACTCATGGTGACGGGCAAGGGATCGCAAAAAACAAGGGTTTCGGCTGATCCCGAAAGTGAACAATACTCTCCCCTATCCTTCTGCTACTGTTTGTAAAACAAGATCAATAAATTTCTGGCTGTAGTATATGCCTTGTTGTTGCATCGTTTCTATGTAAGGTTTGACTGCAGCGATCTTTCCCAACTGTTTTGCTTTAATTAAAATACCGATCGAACCTGTAATTGGAATATTGAGAGATTTACACACCTGACGAGCAGCTAATTCATCGATAAGCACTAAAGAGGCTTTTTGTTCTAGTGCAAGGACGATGACTTCTGATTCTCCTCGATCTAGAGTCGGTAATAGTAAGGAAACCTGCTGTTGAGAGGCGATTTCTCGGACAGAAATCCACTGTTCTCGTAATAGATCGATCGAGCCAGTTTTGTCTTGATCGTAAGTGCTGATTTCAAGAGCTACTGCCTTAGGAATAATGATGCTTTTAACTATTTCTTGTAAAAGACCGAGTTGACCAATTCGCGCAAAAGCGATGAGGGGAGTAGCGTTACTTACAATCATCAGGCTCCAGTTTTTCTATTCCCTTTAATTCAACCGCTAACGCCGATTCGTCATAATCAAACAATACAATCCCTTTTTTAGACAAAATATCCATAAATTCTAGGCGATTAATTCTCGCTAATTCCGCCGCTTTTCCTAAAGAAAGTCGCTTTTCTTGAAAATAATAAATAGCGGCCAGAAGTTTAATTTCTTGACCGAGTTCATCAATTCCTATTTTTAAAGCGGCAAGAACATCGGGAGAAAATTCTAGATTTAATGTTTCATTTTTCATTCTAAGTACCTAGTTAAAAATAAAGTTAACTTTAGAGACAAGGGAACTCCGGAACAGGGAACAGAAGGGTTTCTGACTTTTTTTAAGATGTCTCTTAATTATTACAGCTTACAGCGTTTCTCATAAGGATGGCAGCAATTCTCATTTTGAAACGATTTTGCGTTGTTTCAGCGATCTAGAGATTCGTTAAGAATTATTAACCCCTCTAGGTGCAAGGGTTTTAATGTCATGAAACCTTAAAATGAGAATTGCTGATAATACCTCCCATCGACTCTACCCACTTTATATCCATTTTGTCCTTAATATCCGGCAAGAAGGACAACATATAGCTTAAATGAAGCATTTTCTTAAACCTTTTACTCCAGGAGAAGATCGTTTCGCTAATATCGAAACCACTAAAGCTGAGAACGGTGGGCCGATTTTGGCCGAGGCGCTCGCTTATCTGGAATGTCGGGTAGAACAACGAATGGAGTGCGGTGATCATTGGCTGCTTTATGCGATCGCAGAAAAAGGCAAGGTTTTACACCAAGGTTTAACCGCCATCCATCATCGCAAATCCGGCAGTTATTATTAATTTGTTGTTATGATCATTTCAGGGGGTGTTTTCAGGCAGGATAACCCACCCTGATTGGTCTAATCTAATACTAAATCAGGCTACATATCAGGATAGACACTCCCGCAAGTGCAGTGACTCTTAAATTATTACAGATGTATCAGCGGCTGCGTGTAAGCATCCCACCGAAAAACTAATGCGCGGGGGGTTTGGGGGCGGCGCCACGCCCCCAACGGGGGGTTTGGGGGGTAGAACCCCCCAAAGGCTTGGATTGAGTGATAAAATCGCAAGTAATACGGCCATCCGTTGAGTATAAGCTACATATCAGGAGAGGCACTCATGCAAAAGGGGGAATAAATAATCAGTTTTTAATAACCAGATTTAGTATAAAAATATATTCTTATGAAAAGCATTGTTTTAATTGTTGGCTTTGAAACCTTTAACACCAATTTATATCGGCAATCGGGCCTGTTGGCTAGTTCTAAATGTCCCGATTTAGAAGTAAAAGTATTCAGCGATAAATCCTTGACGAGCGAACCGGAAATAGTCGAGCAAGCTTTAGCCACTGCCGACGTTTTTTTTGCTAGTTTGATCTTCGATTACGATCAAGTTACTTGGCTGCGGCAACGAGCGGCACAGATTCCCATTCGCTTAGTTTTTGAGTCTGCTTTAGAGTTAATGAGTTTAACCCGTTTGGGAGAATTTGCCATCGGGGATAAACCAAAAGGAATGCCAAAACCAATTCAATTTATCTTGAGTAAATTTTCCAGTGGCAAGGAAGAAGATAAGTTAGCAGGTTATCTCAGTTTCCTCAAAACTGGTCCGAAACTGCTGAAATTTATTCCCGCTAAAAAAGTTCAAGATTTGCGTAATTGGTTAATTATCTACGGTTATTGGAATGCGGGAGGAACCGAAAATGTTGCCGCTATGTGTTGGGTAATTGCCCAAAAATATCTAGGATTAAAAGTACAGGAAATACCCGAAGTCATCGAAACTCCCAATAAGGGACTATTACACCCAGATTATCAGGGTTATTTTCTCACTCCCCAAGAATATTTGACATGGTATCAAAAAAATAAATCCCTTGATAAACCAGTGGTGGCACTGCTGCTTTATCGGAAGCACGTTATCAGTAAACTACCCTATATTAATCAATTAATCCGTCATTTTGAAACGGCTAATTTAATTCCCTTACCCGTGTTTATTAACGGAGTGGAAGGTCATACAATTGTTCGGGATTGGTTAACCACAGACTACGAAATTCAGCAAAGAAAAAAAGGAATCATTGAAACTCCTTCTTTAAGTGAAGATGCGGTGACAGTAGATGCAATTGTTTCGACGATTGGCTTTCCTTTGGTGGGTGGTCCCGCGGGTTCTATGGAAGCAGGAAGACAGGTAGAAGTGGCTAAACGAATTCTGTCCGCTAAAAATATTCCTTATCTTATCGCTGCCCCTTTATTGATTCAAGATATTTATTCTTGGACAAGACAGGGAATCGGTGGTTTACAGAGTGTGGTTCTATACGCTTTACCGGAATTAGATGGAGCAATTGATACGATTCCTCTGGGGGGATTAGTGGGGGAAACTATCTATTTAATCCCCGAAAGATTACAGCGTTTAACTGGACGTTTAAACAGTTGGATTAAGTTACATAAAACCCCTCCCCAAGAACGCAAAATAGCCATCATTCTCTATGGATTTCCCCCGGGTTATGGGGCAGTTGGTACGGCAGCTTTATTAAATGTTCCCCGGAGTTTAGTTAAGTTTTTACAAGCTTTACAAGCGCAGGGTTATAATCTGGGAACGATTCCCGAAGACGGGGAAGAAATTATTCAAAAAGTTAAGTTTGCCGATGATGAAAATCTCTCTAAACAAAATCGTTTATCGATAGAAACTTTAGAAAATTGGCTAGGTTATCTGTTAACCTCTCGCATCGAAAAGCACTGGAAATCCCTAAAAGATGCGGGGATAAAAACTATTGGCGATCAGTATCATTTAGGGGGAATTGAGTTAGGTAATATCTGGATTGGAGTGCAACCACCTTTAGGAATTGCTGGGGATCCGATGCGGTTAATGTTTGAAAAAGATTTAACTCCTCACCCTCAGTATGCAGCCTTTTATCAGTGGTTACAAAAAGATTTTAAGACCGATGCGCTCGTTCATTTTGGTATGCACGGAACTGTCGAATGGCTGCCCGGTTCACCCCTAGGAAATACTGGTTATTCTTGGTCAGATATTTTATTAGGAGATTTACCGAATTTATATATTTATGCCGCTAATAATCCCTCGGAATCTATCCTAGCTAAACGTCGCGGTTATGGGGTGTTAATTTCCCATAATGTGCCTCCCTACGGACGAGCGGGATTATATAAAGAATTGATGATTTTACGAGATTTGATTGCAGAGTTTCGAGAAAATCCTGAGAAAAATTACGCTTTAAGAGATAGTATCCTCCAAAAGATTATTGATACAGGTATCTCTAAAGATTGTCCTTTTCTGGAAGCAGAAAAACAGGGAATAGAATTCACTTTAGAAAATGCCAAATTATTTAGCCGCTATGCACTAACCGATTATTTTGTCAAGGTGTATAATTACCTACAAATCGTCGAACAAAGACTATTTTCTTCGGGTTTACACACCCTAGGAACTGCTCCTAATCAGGAAGAATTAAAAGGTTATCTTGATGCTTATTTCACCGATTTATCTGAGCGAGAATTTCAGCAAATTATCGCTGACGAAGCAACCAATGAAAAGCTTAAAGAAGGCATTACTATTAAAAATTTATTAGGACAAAATAGCGAAGAGTTAACTAATCTTTTGCGGGGATTAAATGGGGAATATGTACCACCGGCACCGGGGGGGGATTTACTCCGGGATGGTGCGGGAGTTTTGCCCACAGGACGCAATATACACGCTTTAGACCCCTACCGGATGCCTTCCCCAGCAGCCTACACCCGCGGACGGGAAATCGCCAAAAAACTGCTAGAACAAAACTTAACCGAAAAAGGAAAATATCCCGAAACTGTAGCAGTTTTACTCTGGGGATTAGATGTGATTAAAACTAAGGGTGAATCCCTGGGTATTCTCTTAGAATTAGTCGGTGCGGAACCGGTGAAAGAGGGAACAGGAAGAATTGTCAGGTATGAATTAAAACCTCTAGGGGAAATTGGACACCCGCGCATCGATATTCTGGCTAATTTATCGGGAATTTTTCGGGATACTTTTATCAATATTATCGAGTTATTGGATGATTTAATGCAGCGGGCAGCCGAGATAGAAGAATCGGAAAATGATAATTATATCCGTAAGCACTATTTAGCCTTAAAAAGTCAAGGAATTGACAATGCCAGCGCTCGTTTATTTTCCAATCCTGCCGGGGATTTTGGCTCTTTAGTTAATGACCAAGTAGTGGAGGGAAATTGGGACAATGACAACGAATTAGCGAAAACTTGGGAAAAGCGTAATGTTTTTAGTTATGGTCGTCAAGATAAGGGACAAGCGCGGCCAGAAGTGCTACAACAGTTATTAAAAACCAGTGAAAGTATTATCCAAGAAATTGACTCGGTAGAATACGGTTTAACCGATATTCAGGAATACTACGGCAACACGGGAGGATTAAAATTAGCCGCAGAAAAACAAAGCGGTAAACGGGTAATGACAAGTTTTGTCGAGAGTTTTTCCAATGATACAACTCCCCGCAAATTAGAGGAGGTTTTGCGCTTAGAATACCGCAGTAAATTACTCAATCCTAAATGGGCCAATGCCATGGTTAATCAAGGTTCTGGTGGGGCCTACGAAATCTCCCAAAGAATGACCGCTTTAATTGGTTGGGGCGGTACGGCTAATTTTAGTGACGATTGGGTGTATGATCAGGCAGCCGATACCTACGCTTTTGATGCAGAAATGGCGGAAAAATTGCGTCAAGCTAATCCCGAAGCTTTCCGTAATATTGTCGGTAGAATGTTAGAAGCACAGGGTCGCGGTTTTTGGCAAGCAGACCCCGACAAATTAGAGAAATTACAGGAATTATATCAATTGACCGATGAAAAGTTAGAAGGGGTTACTTAGGTTTTTTAGGCTGCATCTCATTTTTGTCAATCTACCAAGTTGGGATTTTTACGGGGACACTCTCGGCTAAAATCGGTCATTACTTCCGATTTTACCACTCAATCCAAGCCTTTGGGGGGTTCTACCCCCCAAACCCCCCGTTGGGGGCGTGGCGCCGCCCCCAAACCCCCCGCGCATTAGTTTTTCGGTGGGATGCTTACACGCAGCCGCTGACCCATCTGTAATAATTTAAGAGTCACTGATAATTGCTGATTGTCGGTATTTCTGCAAATGTGAGATGCACCCGGGTTTTCATCGCAACAGGGAATCCTGATGATAATCTGATTTCCCTCCTGTTTTACTCAGCAGACGGATATTTTCAATCAGGATTGATTTTTCTAACGCTTTAGCCATATCGTATAAAGTCAAGGCTGCCACAGATACCGCCGTTAAAGCTTCCATTTCTACCCCAGTTTCCGATTTTGTCACCACTTCTGCCCGAATTTCGTAGCCGGGTAACTCTGCTTTCGGGATAATCTGAACATTGATTTTTTGCAGGGGTAAGGGATGGCAAAGGGGAATTAAACAGGAAGTTTGTTTGGCCGCCATAATTCCTGCTAGTCTGGCCGTCCCTAAAACGTCACCTTTGGGCGCATTTCCCTGTTCTATGGCTTCAAAAGTCGTTTTTAGCATTCTCACTTGTCCTAGGGCGATAGCAGTGCGTTTAGTGGGCATTTTCTCCGATACATCCACCATCCGGGCCTCGCCTTGGCTGTCGAGATGAGATAATTTTTCTTTACCCTCTTGCGTCATTGAATGAACCTGTGCTATAGTAGTTTACTGTTGAGAAAAACAAGGGCTTGTAGCTTAGTGGATTAGAGCGTGTGGCTACGGACCACAAGGTCGGGAGTTCGAGTCTCTCCAAGCCCGTTACATACAATGGCATATACTACAGGAATTAGGGACATATAGTTCCTAATTCCTTTGGTTTTTTGCCCCATCTTCCCACTTTCCTATACTTTTTAAACAGGATTTAGTATCATCAGCCAGTTTTGCCGAGGTATTTTTTACCCTCAAACAGTGAAAGAAACTAAACTTTTAGGATTGTATAATACTAAATCTGGTTATTAAAAACTGATTATTTATTCCCCCTTTTGCCTTTTGCCTGTTTTTATAAGTAACCTATGCTCAACGGATTTAGTATAATATGAATTCTCCTGCACCTGTGCCGACACCCTTTCAAGTTGCTTTAGAGCGTTACCAGAATGCTCTAAATTATTTAGATACTTCTCATAATAAATCTCTGAAAAAAGCACAGGCTTTAGAAATTATTGCCGCCAGAGATGCTCTTCATAAACAAATGGAAGCTGAGGCGGAAATTTCGGTTGATATGTCGTCAAAATTAATCGAACAAGATAATAGATTAAAACAGAAAAGCTACAAAATTACTCAAGTTCTTGACTTAGCTGAATATCGGGAGACTTTACCTATGTCTGCTCAGGCTTGGTGGTGGCATTTAGAAAGTAGGGAATCTTTGCATCCTTGCAATCGCTTTGATTGGCTATTGAGAATCGGTAAACTGGTTTTATTAGGGGTTAATTTTACATTAATCGGAACGATTGCTACTCGGTTTCTTAGTGGTGGTTCAGGTTTGCTAGAAATAGGAGGTGTTATTTTTTCGACTTTCATTTCTTTATTACAAACTGAAAATGCTCTCACACGGACGCGCCAGAAGGGTTTTGTTAAGTTAATGAAATTGCTTGGGATTGCTGAACATTGGTATGAAGAAATACAGTTTTCTGTAACAGTAATAGTCTTTGCTATTCTCTTGGGAATTTATCTAAATTTCTCTTGGTTTTCTGAGCTTTATAAGCAAGAAGGCAACCGTTTACAATCTCCTCCGCCAGCAAGTCAAGAACTTCCTAATTTAGCTTCAGCCGAAGAGAAGTATTTAAAAGCAATTGAGTTAGATCCAGATAATTTAGATGCTCATTATAAGTTGGCAACACTTTACGAAGAGTTACAGGATTTGACTAATGGGAAGAAACACTATTTAATTGCGGCAAAAGGTGGTTTTATAGATGCTTATAATAATCTCGCTTATTGGTATCTGCGCGATAATAAGAATGCAGAAGCGGTAGAGTTACTGGAAAAAGCCAAGAGATTATTAGCAGAAAAAGATGAAAAACTAGACCAATTTACTGAAGAGGAGAAACGCAATTTAGCAGTACAAAAATATAGTATTTATAAAAATCTAGGCTGGGCCAGATTTAAGCAAAATCGCAGTGAAGATGCAGTTCCTAATCTTTTAGTTGCTATTGGTATCGCTGAAAATCCAGCTTATCAGAAATTTATCCGCAATCCCGGTGCTGCTTTTTGTATTTATGCTCAACTTTTAGAAAAAGAAGACAAGAAATTATCTCAGGAAAATTGGCGTAAATGTCTTAAATTAGCCGAAGGGAGGGAAATTAATACGGAGGAGGAGCAATGGTTATATGAAGCGAGGAAAAAAATTAAAGTGAAGTAAAGTTTAGTGACTATTCTCTGAGTAATGCGCTAAATCCTTCTTGCTGAAAATGCTTATCAAAGGTTAATATTTCAGAGATTTCCAGTTGTCTCATAATCTGCATGGAAGCACAATCAGTTAAACTGTATCCTTTATCTAATCGTCTTTGGTAAAAATCAAAAGCTTGCTGAAATTGTTCACTGGTTTGGGGAATGATTTCTATACTAGAATCGTTTTTCAAATCGTTGGTTAAGTTAATAGCAGATTGGCGTAGATAATCTCCTCTTCCTGACAATGCGTTAAGTAATTCTGTCAAAATCATTTCGCTAGTAATTCCTGTAAATTTTCCTAGTCTTACTGTCATTAGTGTGGCAAGTTCATGGAGATTGTCTCTATAATCAGCGAGTGCTTGCAAATAGGATGTATCTAAGAAAATTTTTCTCATTCTTCCTCATCTTCTCTTGGTGCGCCGTACATATAGTGTTCAAAATTACGCGCAAAGTCTGTAGGTAAGTGTTTTCGCCATTCTGACTGGGGAACAAGTGCGCCAATTTCTGCAATTCTTTGCCAAAAAGGTTTTTTGCGGAATTCGGGATCAGCTTGAAGTTGAGCGAATTTTGCTTGTAATTCAGCTATTGTCGGAAGTTCCTCTATTGTCGGAATTTCTTCTGTGCGAGTGGGATTGTTTGGGGGATTCATAATCATTTAGTGGGATTGGTTTACTACATATATTATAACTTTGAATTGACGTTAGTTCTGTGTTTGTTATTCTTCCTCATCTTCTCTCGGTGCGCCGTACATATAATGTTCCGCGTTGCGCGCAAAGTCTGTAGGTAAGTGTTTTCGCCATTCTGATTGGGGAACAACGTTACCAATCTCAACAATTCTTTGCCAAAAAGGTTTTTTGCGAAATTCTGGGTCATTTTCTAGTGCATCCCATTTAGCATCGAGTTCTTCCATTGATAACTCAGGCTCTTCGGATGTGTTAGAGGTTGAATAATTGTTTAAGTTAGTCATGATTAAAGGTTCCTTAGTGATAATAGGTTACTTTTATTATAGCATTTTCAAGTTGGAGCGAGGTACGGAGATTATCGAGGGGAATTAACCACAGAGACACAAAGAACACAGAGATTATTCACCGATGTTATAATTTGTACTCAATAATAAGTACCTAAGCAAAATTAATTACACATTTCGATAAAGCTTTTGCCTCTTGCCTATTGCCTCTTGCCTGTCTTCACTAGGAAATTTATTTTGCATGACTACTTAAAGGTGTTCGCTTTTGGAACACAATATTTAAGATGGAATTAACGGGAAGACTCCATGAACGCTATAAAGCAAAAATCTTAAATTGGTAAAAGTCTAATCCGAAAAATACGATCTGTCACTGACACAATTGCTCCCGTCTTTAATGCTTTTGTACAATCTCGTAAAACTATAGTTAAACGCTGATTAATTAGATTGTAGTTTTCATTGCCTAAACGGAATAGGATGACACTTGGTAAATTATCAACACTAATAGCGAGAAGTTGAGAAAAATCTAGATCGACAGTTAAAATTATCCGCTTTTCTCTTTTTGCTTTGGCAAGAATTTCCTGATCAGATAAAGTTTGTAAGCCTTCATCTCGAAGATGAACGACATAATAAACTTGTTCTCTTAACCATGAGACTGTACGCAGATAAATCCCCATATCGGCTAGAAACTCTATCTCCATTGCTCGATTAATTCAAAATGATGAACTTGTTCTCTGGCTAACCAAGAAGCATATAATAAACATTGGTGAATATCTTCTCTTTCTAGGTCAGGGTATTCCTCTAATATTTCCTCTATCGGCTTTTCGTTAGCAAGTAGATTAAGAATTAAAGAAACAGGAATACGCATTCCTCGAATACAGGCTTGACCTGCCATAATTTTGGAGTTAAAAGTAATTCTGTCTAATTGTTTTAAGGTCATATAGTTTCCAGAAATATGAAGATGATACCTGTGGTAATTTTATTATAGCTAATTCTATAGTTGCGAGCGGAAGTGGGAAATTACTCCTTCAGTGAGGGTGCAAAGCTTGTCTCCAACCCCACAGGGAAGATTAGGGAATGGTGAGGTTTTAAGTTGTAGTAGTATAGTATAACAAGTTAGACGAGAAAACGGGTTTTTTGAAAAAACCCGTTTTCTGAAATTTTATGACTAAAGTTCAACAACGAACCTAATTAAAGCCAAACCTCAATTGATTCAACCCATGAATAAATTTCTCAAACTCTTTACCCCCATTTCCCTGATATTAATTACGGTAGTATTTCCGGCGGCGACTTTTAGCAACACTGTTGGAGTTAACACAATTTTTCAGGTAAAAGGGAAAGTTACCGTTAAAAAACCACAATGGAAAAAACCTCTTCCCGCTTCTGTCGGACTTACCCTCAGTTTTGATGATAAGTTAGAAGTGGCAGCTAACGCTTCGGTTAAGGTTTATTGTAGTAATCTCAAGCAGTGGACGGTTAAACCGGGAAAGTATATTGTTTCTAGCGGCTGTCCTCGGGGAAATCCTGTGATTCGACTTGTCAATAGTAATAATCTTACCCTCTCACTTCCCAATACCATTCGCCTTCACGAAAACATGACCCCCCGTCCCGCAGGACAAAGAGAAGAAGTCTTGGCAAAATTACCTTACCTAATTACTCCTCGTCAAACGAATATTCTCACCAATCGTCCTCGACTGCGGTGGAATGCTGTTCCGGGTGCAACTAATTATACTATCAAAATAGATGGGGTTAATTGGGAAACGCAGACAAATAAAACTGAAATAGTCTATCCTGGTGAACCTCCTCTGGAAGCAGGAAGGCGATATCGAGTAACCATAGAAGCTGATAATGGTGCGTCTTCTAGACGTGATGATGAAAACGTCGGGTTTACAGTATTAGATGAACAGACGAAGAAAACGGTTTTAGATGCTGTTAAAGCTGTTCAACAGCAGCAATTATCCCCAGAGGAAGCAGGGTTAGTTTTAGCGCATCTTTATCGAGGTTATGGGTTGTATGGGGATGCGGTTGAGGTATTAGAAGGATTGGTGAAGCAAAATAGTCAGGTTGCTACGGTTTATCAACTGTTAGGGGATACTTACCTTAAGATTGGTTTACCTCAGTTGGCAAAAAACCCTTATGATAAGGCGTTAAAACTGGCAACAAATACCGAGAATTTGTCAGGACAAGCGGAGATACAAGCGGGTTGAGGAATAGCTTATCGTCTCTTGGGAAATAAGGATGAGGCGATACAGTGGTTAACTAAGGCGAAGGGGACTTATAATCAGTTAGGAGATACTTCGCAGGTTCAGAAATTGGATAAAATAATTAATGACATTAATAAATATGGATGAATTATCGCTTGTTTGGATAGCTTGTCGCTTGTTCCAAGTCGCTTGTTCCAAGGCTCTGCCTTGGAACACAATATTTAAGGCTCTGCCTTAAAATAGTATTCAGGTAGAACCTGAATAAAGCGTTCCCAGGTAGAACCTGGGAACGAGATGAACGAGATGATG
>NZ_JADBVM010000014.1:0-5637 GCF_020244875.1 Microcystis sp. M44BS1 | reverse complement strand
AACTACCATGAAACAACTAATCGTACACATTCGTGACCAAGAAAAAGCAGAAACACTCTCTAAAATTTTAACTGCTTTAGATTTTGTTGACTCTGTAGAAATCATCGAAGATCAAACAACATTATCTGATAACGAGCAAGACTTTTTTGCCCTAGCACGATTGTGGGAAGACAGGGATATTACTCCTAAATCTATCCGTCAAACAGCATGGCGAGAAGAAAACCGATGATTTTAAGTGGGTGGGTGGAATTAAATATAAGATGAACGTAGGTTGGTTTGAAGATGAAACCCAACGCCCGCATGGGTTACGCTACCGCTAACCCATCCTACAAATAATTGTGCCTCCCTACTTATGTGACACCAACCCACATTCCGCACCCTAGTCGTTGAAATCAAAAGTTGCTCTAGCCCTTGTATAGTAAGACTTTTAGCGATTACTAAGAATTATGAAGTGTCACACTCTAGTCAGCGATCGCCAGCTTAATGAGAGTTTCTCTCAATAATTTGGTATCAGAGCTATCAGATTTTTAGGGCTAATTGTGCAGCTGCTGGGCAAACAAATTAGCCTGTAATTCAGAGCCGGCAATCATTTTGACGATTTAGATAAAATTTTCAATGTGACAGTTGAGGGTGCGGAATGTGGGAAATATATAAAAGTCTATGAAGATGTGCGGAATGTCGGTTAAGTTTAAGGATGTTCCAGTTCCCTACACTTTTGCTTGATTCATCTTTACATCTGACAACGCCCAATAGACCAAAAGTGCTAGCATGGAGATTAAGCAAATATTTTGTTAAGGAGAGGGCTATGCCTCAATATCTTTCTCCAGGCGTTTATGTTGAAGAAGTACCTTCAGCCGTTAAAGCGATCGCCGGAGTTAGCACCAGCATCCCCGGATTTATTGGAATTGTACCAGACAAAATCCACCTGGTCGCCAAAAATCCGACAACGCCCGGAAGCACTAAGTTTGTGGACTTTGCGCCACCGCCAGCCAAGATAGCTAAATTGATTACCAATTGGACCCAATTTACCAAATTCTTTGGCGATCTAATCGGCGACGAAACAAAGGCACCAACGGCAGATGACAATCCTGCCATTGATCCTGGACACCAACACCTGGCTCACGCAGTTTACGGATTTTTCAACAATGGCGGCAGCAGTTGCTATGTAGTGCGGATTGTTGACAATACACAACTTGATGATGCTCTCAAAGCTTTTGCCGCGATCGATCCAATTTCACTGGTAGCAATCCCAGGAAACACCGATGACGCGATCCGAGATAAAGTGGTAGCTCATTGTCAAGCCACCGGCGATCGCTTTGCTATTCTAGATGGCCCCCCGACGGCTGCCGATTTAACCACTCTGACGAAAATTCCGGCTGACTCAGGAGTCATGCCGAAAAGAACCGATTTGGCCGCCTGGTATTTCCCCTGGATCAAGGTTTTTGACCCAGCGACTAAACTACAAAATCCTAGTGGTGATGGGTCGCTAATTGTCCCCCCTAGTGGACATCTAGCAGGAGTCTATGCTCGCGTTGACAACGAGAGGGGAGTCTTCAAAGCACCCGCCAATGAGGTAATTTTTGGCGCGCAAGACGTGAGCCAGCCCCTCAGTAAAGCTGACCAGGATAACTTGAATCCTAAAGGAGTCAACTGCATCCGCGTCCTCAATGGCAACATCCTAGTCTGGGGAGCCAGAACCGTCGGCGGCGATGACAATGCTGACTTGAAATACATCAACGTCCGCCGCACCCTGCTCTTTCTGCGGGAATCGATTGACGAAGGCACCCAGTGGGTGGTCTTCGAGCCGAATACTCCCGCCCTCTGGCAACAAATTACCCGCAACGTTTCGGCATTCCTTACCAATGTCTGGCGCTCGGGGGCTTTGTTTGGCAATACACCCCAGGAGGCGTTTTACGTCAAGTGCGATGCCGAAAACAATCCGCCTGAGTTGCGCGAATTGGGCCAAGTCGTCACGGAAATTGGCGTGGCGATTGTTCGTCCGGCTGAATTTGTCATCTTCCGCATCAGCCAGATGGCCCAAACCAGCTAAAAAAGAGGTGAGCTATGGCGATCGCCTATAAAACGCCAGGTGTCTATCGAGAGGAAAGCTTCCGCCAACCAGAAGCCAAGCTGCCCACCGGCATTCCTGGATTCGTCGGCTTCTTTCAGGCTAAGCCATCAGAGAAGGATTTCCCAGTCAACACCCCGCTGGCATTACACCGTCAGGAAGAATTCAGCGAAAAATTTATCGCCCAAGGCTATCTATTAGAGGCAGTGACCGGCTTCTTTGCCAATGGGGGTACTCGCTGTTATGTAGTGCGAGCAGACTCCAATCAAGAGCCAAAATCAGCCTTAGAAGCGGCTTTGTCGTCTCTCGCTCCCCTGAAGGATTTGGACTTACTGGCAGTTCCCGATGCCATGAAGCTGACGGATGAAAGTGCCATTATCCAAGTGCAACAGGCAATGTTGCAACAATGCGCCCAACAGGGCGATCGCTTCGCCATTCTCGATGCTCTAGCCACAGTCAAAAAGCAGCAAGAGGCAATTGTCCGCGGCCAACCCGAACCAATTAACGCGGCCCTCTACTATCCCTGGCTGAAAAATACCCAAGGGCGTTGGGTTCCCCCCTGCGGTCATATTGCTGGTATCTTTGCCCGCAGCGATCGCGCTAGGGGTGTCTTCAAAGCTCCCGCGAATGAAAAGATTCAGGATGCCCTGGATTTGCAAGTGGCGATCAACAATTCCCTTCAAGATGAGTTAAATCCTCTAGGTATCAACTGCCTGCGGGCTTTTCCCGGTCGTGGCCTGCGCGTCTGGGGAGCGCGAACCCTCAGTCAAGATCCCAACTGGCGTTATCTCAACGTCCGGCGGCTATTCCTCACTTTGGGGCGGTGGATCGACCAAAATCTGGGCTGGGCAAGCTTTGAACCCAATTCCCCCCGCTTGTGGGTGCGAATTGGGCGAGAACTGAGTGCTTACTTAACCCAACTGTGGCAGTCAGGGGCACTCCAGGGAGCCAGCCCAGCCCAGGCATTCTATGTCAAGTGCGATGCTGAAACTAACCCGACCGACCTCCGAGAAAAAGGAGAGGTGCTAACTGAAATTGGTTTAGCAACTGCTGCTCCTGCTGAGTTTCTCGTGATTCGGATCGTTCATCGGGCGGGAAGCGTGGAAATTCGCCCAACCGCTTGATTACTAACCATTCAATTGTCTTACTGGCTGTTTAACAAGGAGATTTTCTATGGCTGACAGAGTTGATCCCTATCGAGGTTTCAATTTTCGCGTTGAAATCGACGGCATTCAAGAAGCAGGCTTCCGCGAATGCAGCGGTCTAGATGCGACAACCGATCCCGTTGACTATCGCGAAGGAACCGATGCCAACCACGTGCGTAAATTGACCGGTTTGAATAAATTCGCGCCAATTACCTTAAAACGGGGCATCACCGATTCCAAGACCCTCTGGGAATGGCGACAAACCGTGATCAGTGGGAAAACCACCCGCAAAAATGTCTCGATTGTCCTATTCAACGAAGCGCAGGAAGAAAAATTGCGCTGGAATTTGCGGGAAGCCTGGCCTTCTAAATGGACAGGTCCGAGTTTTAATGCCACCAGCAATGAAGTAGCGATTGAAACCCTAGAAATTGTCCACGAAGAAATGGTTAAAGCTTAATCCCCGGCTAAACTGATCACCCAATCATGCTCCAGACTGAATTTCCCTTTACCTTACCCCTAGGGTATATAGATGGGGAAGGCAACCTGCATCGGGAAGGTGTGATGCGCCTAGCCACTGCCTTCGATGAAATTGCCCCCCTCAAAGATCCCCGTGTCCGTAGCAACCAAGCTTATCTGCTGATCGTCCTGCTGTCGCGGGTCATCGCTAAGCTTGGCAGCCTGGAGTATATCAACCCGAAGGTGATTGAAGGACTGTATGCGGCAGATTTGGCTTACTTACAAGACCTCTACTGCCGCATCAATCAAAATGGTCACAACCGGGTTCATACCCAATGCCCTTACTGCGAAAAAGAGTTTGACGTGGAACTCACTAGCTTGGGGGAGTAAGACGCTACCCCCTCGAACGGCTTTATGAGGAGGTAGCCTACATCGCCTACCACTTTCACTGGCAGCCGGAACAAATTCTGGGATTGGAACACCCAGAACGCCAGCAGTGGGTGGCAGAAATCGCCAAGATCAACCAGCGTTTTAACGAACAAACTTGAGCAAACAGGAGGAAATAACCGATGCCATCCTTGGGCTTAAACGCCGCTTTCAGTTTGGCGACCAATCTTTTGGGAATTCGCAGCGATCCCTATCAGGTCTTCAATTTTTTGGTCGAGATTGAAGGAATTTTGGCAGGAGGGTTCTCTGAATGTAGCGGTTTGCAGGTAGAAACTACTATTGAAGAGTACCAGGAAGGCGGTGTCAATGACTACATACATCGCTTTGCCGGGCGCAGCAAATCCCCAGCTTTGATTCTCAAGCACGGACTTACCCCGATTGATGGACTATGGAGTTGGCATCAAGATGTAGTCCAAGGCAAGATTGAACGCCAAAACGGCACAATTTATTTGCTGAACAAGCAGCGCATCCCGGTCATTTGGTGGAACTTTAAAGAAGCTTTTCCTTATAAGTGGACTGGCCCAGAATTGCGAGCAGATTCAGGCAACGTCGCCTTTGAAAGTGTCGAATTATTTCACCGAGGACTCAGCCGTCCTAGCGTGAGCAGTTTGGTAGGAGGAATCGCCGCTGAACTGAGTGCATCTGTCAATATTGGTTTCTAAAAAGGTGTATAAGATGGTCGATTCTCCTGATGAAAAATCTGTTCTGGTAGAGCGTCTCCTTCGCCGCCAGAGTGAACCTGTTGGGGTGATTAACCTAAAACAATTCCAGACTCAATTAGCACGAGTTCCAAGCTGGATGGTTCAGCGTTCTCGCTTCCTAGAAAGGTGGCAATCTCGTTATGCTTTTGGTGAGAGTGAACCAGGTAGCGGTACGGAATTAATGTTGGCTACACCAGTGCAGCCAATTACAACCGAACCGAACCTCACTAGCCAATTGTCTTCAGCAATGTTATCTGAACGGATATATCAGGAGAAGATTGCGCCACCAATAGAAAAGATTTCTGATTCCCAAGCTGGTCAAACTTTTCGCCTCAGTCGCAAAGCTGTTCCCTTAGCACCAGATTCTAATTCTTTAAGTAAACAAGTAAATTCCTCTGAGAAGATAGAGACTCCAGCAAACACTTCTGAAAAAAATAGCCCATCCTTGAGGACAATTGTTGAAAGTGTAACGGTATCAAATCCTGACTCCAAGCCAGCGGCTACCTTAGATCAACCACAGAGAACAGTTGCGCCAAAAGAGGAAGAAACAAAAGTTACTCTAGTTGAATTAAAACAGATTCAAGTAAGCAATTTAAGCACACCAAATTCCTTGTTGTTGCGCCAAAATTTGCACCAGCCAGTCGAAGCATCTGAAGAAAGGAAGATAGATTTCCTACCCGCTACTTCGGAAGAATCTACTTTACCTTTGAGAACAATTACTGAAAGAATAAATACTTCCACTTCTAACTCAGAATCAGCAGAAATATCTCTCAAACCAGAGACAACAGTTAATGCTATTGAACAAGAACAATCTTTAGTT
>NZ_JADBVM010000139.1:0-14346 GCF_020244875.1 Microcystis sp. M44BS1 | reverse complement strand
TACTAAACGTCGGGACATATAAACAGTTATAAGGTTGGTCAGGGTTGACCTATTAGATTCAGTCAGGGGACTGAAGACCTTACTAGGCGGTTATTTCAGGTATTTCAACCTTATTTCATGCCTAAACGTTTCGCACAAATCTGTTGAGTATATGCTACTTATGAGGATAGGCACTCATGCAAGAGGCACTCATGCAAAAGGGGAAATAAATAATTAGTCTTTAATAACCAGATTGACACTCCCATCGCTAAAAGCGAGGGATTCTTGGTTCATCGAGTTTCCTTAATCTGGCAGGACGTATCCAACATTCACCAGAGGGAATCTCTCCCCCCCCCTTGCCCCCCCGACGTCGGGGGGTCAGTCGGTTTAATCTTTTTTCTGCTTGGCGATAGTATTGCGGTATTTCTACTGTTTCCCCATCACTGTTAGCGTAGAAAACTTTTAAACCTACATCCAATCCCACACATTTCTTTGTTGGTTCTAGGGGTTTAGCGTATTCCCGGATATCAACGCTAAGACAGAATTGGACATAATAACCATCTGCTCGTTTAACAATCCTAACTCGTTTAATTTGGTCTAGAGGGTAAAAGTTTAAGTCTCTGGTTCCTTTCAGTTTAACCGTGCCAATGTTTTTCTTATCTGTGAAAGTTATTTTCTTTCTATCATCAGATAGTTTCCACCCAGAGTTTTTATATTCCACAGAACGATTATTTTTCTGAAACTTGGGATAACCTTTTTTACCTTTAACCTTTTTCTTACAATTGTCATAAAAACGAGCAATAGCTGACCAAGCTCGTTCGGCCGATGCTTGTCTAGCAGTAGAATTTAGAGTATCGACAAACTTGAACTGAATGGCCGCGAACTGCACAATATTTATTGAGAGAATATTTATCGATTTTGTCTTCTCTCTTGGCATCCATCCAAAGCCTTAATGCTTTGTTTCTGATGAATTGTACTGTACGAATAGCTTCATCAATGGCAGAACACTGACTTGGTTTGACCACGGCTTTCATTTCTAAGACAATCATTGTTTATCGACCTCAAACAACTTATTTTAAGTTAACCTGTAGAGCATCGGATTGTCAAGATTTTAGTGAACATCGAAGCTCTTACATTGAAGCCCCTCGAAATGTCGTGCTTCGCTGTTTTATACTGGTCGGGGTTTCATCCCGTCGCGCTAAGCGCGAGGGTCTTCACCCCGACATTCAAGATAAACTAAACTTATACCAATATGGGTGGCGAATTATTTTATCTAGGGTTGGCTGAATAAATCTAAAAACCTTGTTGGGTAAGACTTTTAGACTTTTTGTCAATCAAAAAGTACCAGATATGGGAGTGGTCGGGGGGAAAATTCCGGGACTTTTTCCCTGAAAATTAGGTAATTGACCCCCTCAAAATCGGTAAAACCCCACACCCCACACCCTGTCCCCACGAAAAACTTTTTCAGCAGACCCTATCTAAAAACACTGTCAATAGAAAAGGAGGGAAACGTCAGTTAATTAGACCGATTATTGCAGACATTTTGGCAAATTTTCCTTTTTAGGATGGTTTTCCTGAATTGAGATTCTCCCCCCCTACTAAAGCAAGGGGGAAAAAAAATCAATTGGCACGCTGTTCAACCAACAGTTGGTAAGCATGATTAAAATCAGCCGTTGTAATGCGAATCTCAGCCGGGTCAGTCATTCCCTGATGGCGATAACGACGAATTGCCATCAGTGCCGCTTGGTTACATAATAACGCTAAATCTGCGCCATTCCAGCCTTCGGTTGCCTCGGCCCAATAGCCTAAATCCACATCCTCTAAAGGACGTTCATCATTATGAACCCCCAGAATTGCTAAACGACTAGAGGCATTCGGTAAATCAACTTTTAACTGTAAATCCAACCGTCCCGCTCGCAATAAGGCCGGATCTAACGCATCTGGGCGATTAGTGGCTCCAATCACTAAAATCGTTGCCGCCGTTTGCAACCCATCTAACTCCGTGAGGATTTGTCCCACAACCCGGTCACTCACTCCCGAATCCCCACTATAACGACCTCTTGCTGGTGCTAAAGTATCAATTTCATCAATAAAAACCACACAAGGGGCTGCCTGACGAGCTTTGGCAAACAACTCACGCACCGCTTGTTCGCTCGCCCCTACCCATTTACTCAAAAGCTCAGGTCCATTAATACTGATAAAATTAGCTCGCGCCTGAGATGCAACCGCTTTGGCCAATAAGGTTTTTCCCGTTCCAGGGGGACCCCAAAGTAAAATACCTTTGGGAGCTTGGGCTTTGGTTTGCGTATATAATTGCGGATGGAGTAATGCCCCTTCCACGGACTCCTGTAGGGTTTGTTTAATCTGTTCAAGTCCGCCAATATTGTCCCAGTCCACATGGGGAGATTCCACCTCCACAGACCGCAATACCGCCGGTTTAACTTCTTTTAGGGCTTGCAAAAAGTCGGCTTGGACCACCGTCATTGTTTCCGGAATTTGCGAGTCAATCGTAGGAACCTGGCGTCGCAAAGCACTATAGGCCGCTTTCTGGCAAACGGCTTTTAAATCTGACCCGACAAATCCCACCGCATTATCGGCAATCAGAGCTAAGGAAACCGATTCATCTAGGGGCATGGAACGGGTGAGAATTTGCAGGATTTCTAAACGGCCCTTGCGGTCAGGCACCCGAAAGAGGACTTCTCGGTCAAACCGTCCAGGGCGACGGAGGGCAGGGTCAAGATGGTCGGGACGGTTTGTCGCCGCTAGAACAATCACCCCTTGGCTTTGGGCAAAACCATCCATTAAACCCAGCAATTGGGCTACCAGTCTTTTTTCGACTTCCCCTTCAACTTTACTGCGATCGGGTGCCATGCTATCAATTTCGTCAATAAAAACGATACAAGGCGCATTCTTACCGGCTTTCTCAAAAATTCCCCGCAGTTTTTGCTCGGCTTCCCCATAATATTTGCTGATCACCTCTGGTCCGACTAAGGCAATATAGTTAACACCGAGTTCTTCGGCCAAAGCACGGGCGGTCAGGGTTTTACCAGTTCCGGGCGGTCCGACTAAGAGAACGCCGCGAGTGGGTTCAAGTCCTAACTTGGCCAACAAGTCAGGGCGTTTCAGGGGAATGGCAATTAGTTCCTTGAGTTCTTTAATCACTTCCGTCAAGCCACCAACATCTTTCAGGGAAGCCGTGGTCGGTCTTTCGGGCGGTGTCACACTTTCTTCAACCCCTGAATCGGTGGGGGATGAGCGATTGCGATTGACCTCAAAATCATCCCCGCCAGAATTGCTCTGACGAGAAACTCCCCCTGAACGGGGAATACCGCCAGAACGGGGAATATTACTCAAGGGACGGGAATTAAATTGCATTTCGGTTTTAATTTCCCCTTTTTCCAGTTTCTCTTCCAAGATTTTAGCCAGTTCGACTAATTGCTCGAAGCCTTTGAATAATTCTGCCATAAAATTTCTCCTGAGTCAAGTGAAAGATGGGGACTGGGTGATAGATGGGGTTAAGAAGTCCGACTTGATCAGACTAATTACCTTTAAAATAACAGATCTGCCGCGCCTTTTACCCGGGCTAGAGGTTCTACTGACCGGGGTAAACTGGGTAAGCGGATCAAAGTTTGATCTGGGAATAAATCCCGATCAATTTCCCCATTAGCATGATAACGATTCTGCACGACATAACGTTGATAGACTCCCATTTTTTTCAAAGATGCTGTCAATCGCAGTTGTTCGGCAACGATAGCATCTTGGGCTTGCAAAACTCCAATAAATTCTGTATGTTGGGGGTCTTTTAGTTTTTTCTGGGCAGACATCACTTGTTGTCTTAAGGTTCGTAATCGTCCCATTAAATCTACACGCCCTAAGACATTTTGATACTTCATCCAAAGCTTAAAAATCCAACTTAACCAATCTCCTAAAGCCGTTGGCATTTCCAAAAATCGCAGGAGATGACCAGTAGGAGCCGTATCTAAAATAATCAAATCTTGTTCTTTCTGGTCTAATAACTCCATTACTTTTACTAGGGATAACATTTCATCAATTCCAGGCAGAGATTGAGCTACAATTTGTCGCCAAGCTTCCGGAGTATAAGCTAGTTTGATGTTTCCTTCTTCCTTACCTTCACCACTAATCATTTCTGCCAGTTCCCATAAATAATCATCCCGAAATTTTTCTAAAATGATATTAGCATCAACTTCTTGACCACTTAAATTATCAGTTAATTGTGTGGATTGATGTCCTAACTTTGTCCCAAAGGCATCTCCCAAAGAATGAGCAGGATCAATAGAAATAATTCTAATTTTTTGATCGGGATGACGATTAGCTAACGCCCAACCAATAGCCGCAGCAACGGTGGTTTTTCCCACCCCCCCCTTGCCACCAATGATAATGAGTTGGCGTTTGTCGTCAATAAAATCACTAAAACTCGGCAGAATTTTTTGCGGCCATTGAATAGGAGGCGGCGCAATAAATTCTACTTGTTCGAGGATTTTAATTTGACTCATGATCTGATCTAATGCTTCACCTCCTAGTGGTTCTTTTGCTTGTTGAGGCAGGGTGAAAATTGTCTCTTGACCTGGAATTTTGAGGAATTTATCGAGGAGTTGCTGTTGCTCACTATAGCGATCTAAATTTTGATTAGGATCCGTTAGAATGCGATTAATAAATAAGCTGCCGCAGGGAATATTTAAGTGATGCAAACTATTGAGTAATCGTTCGGTTTCTAATAAACTCATCGGTTCGGCAATTGCCACAATTAAACAAAGGGTAAAATCCCTATTTTGTAGGAGTTGTTTGCCTTCAGTTAATTCTGATTTTGTTTTGACTAAAAAGTCATCCACATCATCGGCATTGTAGGTTTTTGCAAAAGTTTGCGAAATAACACGATGTTTTTCTTGAAACAACTCTAAAGAATTGAGAATAATCTCTAAAAAGTCTTTAATTTCCAATAAATTTAAGGTATGACCAGAGGGGGCCATATCAACAACAATTCGATCAACAACATTCTCTATTAGTAATCGTTGAATTTCTAATAGACCCATGATTTCATCTAAACCTGGCCAGTCTAAATCCCAAACAGGAGTTAAATCTTCTCCTTCAACAAAACTGCCCCGTTCTACTAAAAGTTCTAAAAATTTTCCGTATTTTTCTTTAAATTCTAAAAGCAATTTTTCCGCATCTAATGCCCTAACTTTTAAGTTGGGTAAGTCTTTTACAGGTGATGCTTCATCGCTAACTTCTGTTTGCAATACATCCCCTAAAGAGTGAGCAGGATCGGTTGAGATTAATAGGATTTGTTCCTCGGGAAATAATTTAGCCCAACGGCGAGCAAATCCACAGGAAAGGGTAGTTTTTCCCACTCCTCCTTTGCCACTAAACATAACTAAATGTCGAGTGTCATAACGACTTAGAGAGTTATTTACCAAGTTAAAGTTAGTCATAGAGAAATCAAGTTAAGTAAAGTGATAGGGGGGAGAAACTTGTCCTAATTGTAATTCCCAACGGGGGCAGGCTTTCTGCCAATGCAAAACTTGCTCGATTAGTAAAGGTTGTTCTTGAAAATCAACTAAAAGATAAATTCGTGATTCTGTCCCTGGAGCAGTAATAATCTTCGTTGATGGATAGTTTTGGGTGATTAAATTCACGAGATTTTGCCATTCTGAACCTTGCAAAGTATAAAAATCTTGTTGGGCTTCATAAAGCTGTTTTTTGGCTAAAAAATATTGTCTGCCCTTGCTTTCAGAAGAGAGTACAGGCTCCTCTGGCTTACGGGGAATACATTTTAAAAGATATTCTCCTTTTCCCTCAAGTTCTTCAATTTTTTCTTGATATTCTTGGCCATGAGAACAAAGATGAGTCAGTAAATTTTCTGACTCTAAAAAAGATGTGCCAAAACGTAGGGGTAAAATAGTGGTTTGTTGAAATAATTCACAGATGACTCGATCATGACATAAAACCGATTGAATCAAGCGCTCATCATCATTTTGTAAAGTGTCTAAACAAACTTCGGGTTCGACTACGGCCGAGATATCTCCACCAGTTATCAGTAACAATGGGTTAGCCATTCCAACGGGTAATTTTAGGCTTTCTCTGGGGGTTTTCAAAAAAGCGTAAGTATATAGGTTGTACAATTTCATAGGGTTTACCAAAAGAAAATTGACGATTTTTTACAAGTTTTTATATTGGGGCGTTGATATGCTAGAATATTCTAAGTTATTCAGGGATTGTTATGACAACCACTCGTTCACCCAGATCAATTAGATCTAAAATTAGCACTATGCCTCGGAAACAATCTGAAGCAGATCAGCAACTTGAGCTTTATAAGTTAATTACTGAAAAACAACGTATCCAAGAAAAATTAGAAATAATGGAGCGGCAGATTCAGCAGTTAAAAAGTCGTCTGACGTTTGTGACAGATCAAATTGAGACTACAGAACAAAGTATTCAAAATTTGCGTACAGTCAATCCTCCTAGTTTACCTAAAAAACCTGATTCCCCCAAAACTGTTGCCCACTCCTCTAATAATTCTAGTAATTTCCAAGCTTTTTACCTAGAATATTAAGGCTTAATCAAGGGCTAGTTCTGACCAAGCTTCAACGAGTTCTTGAGCTTGTCAAAGCCGCCCTTACTAAGTGCCGCTACAATTTGTGATTTTGTCCATGGCCTATAGGGTGGGAAAGATTACCAGTTTAGAGAGAAAATTCAGATTCGTTTTCTGCCGCCTCTTCTTCTAAGGCCTGAATTTTTAATAAAAGTTCTTCTTCCTGAATTTCAAACTCCTCCTCAGAAATGTTGCCCATATCGTAAGATAGTTGTAAGGATAATAATAATTTGTGCAAATTTTCCGCCTCATCATATTCTATATCTGCACGCTCTTGAATCTTCTCCCCAATCCAGATCAGACCCCCAATAGGACCGGTAACAGGAAGAAGTAAAATATCGAGAAACATAACTAATACTCTCCTTAGATAAGTTGGGCAAAGGTATAGGGTGCAGTTAAATTGTTATAGCGAATTCTTAGGCGATCACCAAACTGCTGATCGATCGCTTCAACGTTTTGGCTAAATTCTGGCTCTTGCTCCCAGGGAATTAAATAAGCTGCATTGTAAATCATGTCATCCGTCATCGGATCGCTTTCAATCACCTCTTGGGCTCGATGATTTAATTGATCTCTAAAGACTTGAATAATGTCTTGTTTCCGTTGCAATACAGTGGCTTCAATGAGTTGACCTATATGAATAATTTCTTCCATATTTAAGTTTTTCCCCATCATCGCATCCCGTTCTTGCTTTAACTTCGGATTAGACTCCAAAGCCGCTTGTAATTCCCACTGATTATCCCAAAAAATCTTAATGCTAACCTCTCGTTGTCCTGACAGTTTAGCAAATAATTCTTTCAGTTGGGTTTTATAGGGAGTAATTAGTTGTTCGGTGACGGATTCCCAGGTTTTGATAACTAAGCCAAACCGCAGGGGCAACAACGTTGTAAACCCTGCTTCCATGACAGTTTCTAATACTTTTTCATGGCAAATTAAATAGCGACGGGATGCCAAATACTTCTCTTTATGAGCAGCGGAGTAGAGAAAACTAAAACCATCAATCATCTCACTGTGAACCGGCTCATTATCAATCCCCTGCAAAACGAGTCCGTCAGGAATTGGTTCCGGAAAGATTCCATACAAATAAAGACCCACTGTCATCAGTATTCTCCCAAATTAAACCGGCTGAGAAGTTAAAACCAAACGAAGCTTTAGATGAATTAAATCTAGTTGAGCTAGACCCAGATCAACATTTCCTTCCACAACAACTCCTGTATTGAGGAGTCTATCCACTAATTCTAACACAGAGGGCTTAATACCCTCCTTTCCAGGATAATAACTCCCCGCTTCCGGTAAAAGAGTGCCAAACTCTCCTAGGTGGACATTTAACTCTTCTGGCTCAACCTCAAAAATTTCACACAAATGGAGAACTTGTTCTTGCAATTTTTGGATACTTTCTGCGGCTCTATCTAAATCAGACTCACTGAGAACCCCTTTTTCCATCCGGCGAATGATTTGGGCTTCCAGCAATTGGCGTACCAGTTCCACGACAGTTAACAGTAAAGGGGCTAAACCAGCTTGGCTATTACTTTCTGGACGGGTCAGCAAGGCTTGATTATCAGAATCGTAAGGTGTGCAAGCAAGTGTCATGGTTGGAATTGGTAAATGAGCAGTTTTTGACGGTGAGTCTCTAGTGGGGAGCTTGGCCAAGAAATTTTATCTGAGGGAAAATAATGATTTGACATACCCCACGCCGTAAACGGAAGTGGATTCTTGTAGCATCACTGCTGAGAATTTCTGGCTTAACGAGTCCACTTGAATTAGATTCTTGGCGAAATCCAACCCAGAGGTGGTTCTCTCCTCAGACTTTTGCGACCTTACAGAAGCCTGTTCTCGGGGGACCCTACGATACAGTTCAAAACCTCTAAAATAATTGGTTTCTCTGGTACTTGACGCTGAGAGCTTTTACCTATAGGAGCATTCCCCTATAGAACCCCATAACTCTAGTTTTCAAGGTGCGTTTATCCGGCGATGACTGGGTTTTTTAAGCGGTTGCTTACCCAGATCCCTATTCTTAATATCATACATCAGATCAAGTCGCCCTAAAAGGGCGAGGCTTTAAACCCAATTTTTCGGTAAACTTCTTTACCGTTTGAGGATTCAATTGAGGAATTTCAATGTATATAAAGAATGTGACTGATCGTTCGGACTGGGATCACGGCTCTCGATTGCACTTAATTTGGCTAAGGATTTTAAGGCTTGAAGTCGCCGTGAAAGTTCCAGGTTTTCTGCGAATAAAGCTTGGCATTGGCTAGGGAGGTAGGGATAACCTGGCAAGCCGTTAATCGCCGTTTCCCTTGCTTTATCAAGGGGGGCAATCGTCTCGTGTAAATTTCCTAACCTTTGAGGATTCAAGTGAGGAATTTCACGCATCTGAGGGATGTGCTTCATCGTTCGGACTGGTATCATGGCTCTCTATTGCAGTCAATTGGGTTAAGGATTTTAAGGTTTCAAGCTCAGTTTCTAGGGTTTGCAGTCGGAGTGAAAGTTCCCGATTTTCTGCTAGTAAAGCTTGGGATTGGCTATGGAGGTAGGGGTCTCCTTCCCACCAGTTGATTCCCATTTCCCTGGCTTTATCAACAGAGGCAATTAACAAACGAATGCGGATATTGATCAGTTCAGTGGAGGCAATCGAAACGGAAATATCGCCGGCAATCACAATTCCTTTATCTAAAACTCGTTCGAGTATATCCGCTAAACTCGAACCTTGAGTTGCTGTTTTTAGGGAGTTGTTTGACTGGTTTTTGAGCGAGCCAGCAAAAGTGGAAGAAGTCACGGTTGGTTTCACTCAATAAGAGTATAAAATTAGTCTTTTCGCTGGGGCAAGTTGCCTCGCAGTAAAGATTGAATGGCTTTTAACGATTGATTTCCTGTGGAAGGCTCAGGAGTTGACGCTTGGGCATCGGAAGGCTCCTCTTCCTCTAGAAAGGATAAGGATTCTAACGGATTGTCCTCGAGGATTTCCCATAAAATCGCTCTTGACTTATCAACAGATAAATTTGTGCGTGACAAAAGAACATCGGCGCAGATATCACGGAAGTCCGAGTCAGCGGAGTTGGCCGCAATATCGTGAGAGGCGCAGACTTTAGCAATCATTAAACAAGAGCGCAAACCCGACGTTTTTTCAGTCGCAGTTTTCACACGAAAGGTTTTGACGAGGTTGACAATAAATAAGGCATCATCTCGACCAATCCCCGTTTTTTTGGCAAGAATTTCGGTCTGAGTCAGTTGATCTGGTTCAGGCATATTAATGGTTACTAACCGATCCATTAGAGCATCTTGGGTAGCATGAACCCCGCAATATTCTTCTGGGTTGGAGGTGAAAATTGCCCGAAATTGAGAATTGACTTGTAGGTAATCGGGTTGATGGCTAGTGGGTGGCAGGGTGAGAATTTTTTCTTCCAAGGCAGAGAGTAAAACGTTGTTGACCTCAGGTCGAGAACGATTGAACTCATCATAAACTAGGGTAAAACCCTCGCGACAGGCCATTGTTAAGCGAGAATCCACCCAGTTGTGTTTTAGCTCGTCTTCAACTTTGAGAACGCTGTGGATATAGTTATCCGTCAGTTTTTTATGGGTGTAGCCAGACTGACTACCAATTAAATCGGAACTGGTAAAGTCATCATCGCCAAAGATTAGCATCACAGGTCTGGCTAAACAATTGGCCAAGTGCATTGCCAAGGTGGTTTTTCCCGTTCCTGCTGGACCACATAGATGGATGGAAAAACCAGCGTTTAGATAACGTAAGGCGCGAGTGGCAACTTGATCAATCGAAGGCGTAACAACAAATTGACCAGGGCGAAGGCAGAGGACGGATCTTCTTGTTTGAGTTTCAGTAAATGTCATAGTTGAAATCTAGTAAATACCATTGTTGACATCCTCACCGCCGTAAACGGACGGTGATTCCTCACCACGCCACCTTTTTAGGATGGTCGCGTCAATGGGGTTGACGCTTCACCAAAAGCGGACGGGTATTCTTGAGCTAACAATTGCCCGTTCAGGTTTCCCTTCATAACCGAGTAGGCAAGGACGCTTGTGTTGCCCGAATTTGACGGCAGGGTTAATCGTCTTTGGCTTTTAAGGCCCACCTCTATAATATCCCAAAAGAGTAGGAACTGTCATCAATTAGCTCTAGAAACTTGATTCTGAAGGTATTTTTAGGATATTCATTAGTCAAGGGGCTAAGGAGCTAAAATTCTTGTCTAGACTACTTTTCCAGACTTGAACAATGACAAGCCCAGATGCAGTCCTTTTCCCTTACCTCCTTTGTCAACAAAAGACTACTAATGACAACATTAACTATAAAGTAAGTGAAGTTTTATAACACTTCTTAATCTACCAGAACCCTAGGGTCGCCCCTACAGGAACTCACCACCCCTACGTTAAGTCTAGAAACCTAGAAAAGCAGGATCAGCATGGTAGGTTTAAAACCAAAGGCTTATTGTTGTACCTTCAGATAGTCCTCTAGTTTAGTCAGGAAAAGGGACTAGAGGGTTTTTACTCTAGCCCTAGGCTTAAGTGGGTTGGAATTAACCTAGAGATTTATTTGCCAAAAACGTAGATAGACAACTCTTGACGAAATTGACGCAAATCGTCTTTTAGCTGTTTCGCTTCCGCTAAACGTCGTTCTTGGAATTGACTTAAATCATCTTTCACCTGTTTGGCTCGATCTAGATGAAGTTGACGTAATTCGTCCTCTAGCTGCTTCGCTGCCGCTAAACGTTGTTCTTGGAATTGACTTAAATCATCTCTCAGCTGTTTGGCTCGATCTAGACGCTGTTGACGTAAGTCGTTCTCTAGCCGTTTCGCTTCAGCTAAACGTTGTTCTTGAAATTGACGTAAATCCTCTTTTTGCTTTTCCGCCTGAGCTAAACGCTGTTTTTGGGTAGCTGTTAAAAACGCAAGGCTTTCTTGTTGAACTTTTTGGAAAGATTGGCGCAAAGCAGTTGCCTGTTCTTGCGCTTGTTTTTGTCTTTCAGTTTTGACATCCAACAAAAAAGCTTGGACTTCTTGCGAGAGTTTAGCTACTTCTCCAGCAATCGATAAACGCTCCTGGCGGAACTTTTCCATGAGAGCAGGCATGGGGTTGTCCTCAATTACTAAATACTATGGAATGGATTAGACCCAATCACCCGTTAGAAAAACCTTGACGGGGACTGGGGGGAGAGACAGTAGATTCCGACTTTTCTGATCATCCCAAAGTCGAGATAGCGAACTACCCTATCAATTATAGACTATTGCGCCCCAAGAGAGGGGTAACTAAACTCAATAGGGATTAAAGAAAAGCCGAGAATCTAGAAAACCTGGTAAGGTTTTAACTGAGCAGATAGGAGAATCTGTGAGCAATCCTTAAGCAGGAACCGCCGCAGATTGAGTCAGACCAACGGCTTCAGCATATTTGAGGTAGGTTTCAACCGAAGCGATGACTACACGAGCTTCAATCGCTAATAATTCGATTCCTACCAAAGAGACGCGAGCCCAGGCATCAATAACGATACCTTTGTCAAGGATGCGATCAATAACTTCAGCTAAGCTAGAGGAAGAGTTGGTTTTTTCGACTGCCATGGTAATAGACCTTTTTGTTAGTTGTATAGAGAGTGTACAGTGCTGATCCCAAAGTTGAGATAGGGAGCTACCTCATCTCAAGGGGCGTGGCCTCACTACCTAAAGAATGGCCTTCCATTGCGCTATTGCGAAAAATAGAGAGGCTCACATTCTGGCGATAGGCGGTAAACCTAGCTACAAGGGTCAAAATCACGGTCACAAAAATAATTTGTCTGAGTCTAGCTTTGTTCTAGCTATCCGTTGCCGTGCCAACCCTATTAACATAGACTATTGCGCCCCAAGAGAGGGGTAACTGAACTCAATAGAGATTAAAGAAAACCCAAGAACCTGCAACACCCGGTCGGGTTTTAACTGAGCAGATGGGAGAATCTGGGAGCAATCCTTAAGCAGGAACCGCCGCAGATTGGGTCAGACCAACTGCTTCAGCATATTTGAGGTAGGTTTCAACCGAAGCGATGACTACACGAGCTTCAATCGCTAATAATTCGATGCCCACCAGAGATACGCGAGCCCAGGCATCAATAACGATACCTTTGTCAAGGATACGATCAATAACTTCAGCTAAGCTAGAGGAAGAGTTGGTTTTTTCGACTGCCATGGTAATAGACCTTTTTGTTAGTTGTATAGAAAGTGTACAGTGCTGATCCCAAAATTTATCTATCGAGCTACCGCATCTCAGGGGCGCAGCTTCCACTCCAAAAATGACTTTCTATTCCGAAAAATAGTGAGTCTCATAATCTGGTGATAGGGGGTAAACCTAGCTACAAGGGTCAAAATCACGGTCACAAAAATAATTTGTCTGAGTCTAGCTTTGTTCTAGCTATCCGTTGCCGTGTCAACCTGATCATTTATAGACTATTGCGCCCCAAGAGAGGGGTAACTAAACTCAATAGGGATCAAAGAAAAGCTAAGAATCTGCAAAACCCTGTAGGGTTTTCACTGAGCAGATGGGAGAATCTGGGAGCAATCCTTAAGCAGGAACCGCCGCAGATTGAGTCAGACCAACGGCTTCAGCATATTTGAGGTAGGTTTCAACCGAAGCGATAACTACACGAGCTTCAATCGCTAATAATTCGATGCCCACCAGAGATACGCGAACCCAGGCATCAATAACGATACCTTTGTCAAGGATACGATCAATAACTTCAGCCAAGCTAGAGGAAGAGTTGGTTTTTTCAACTGCCATGGTAATAGACCTTTTTGTTGTTTTCATAGAGAGTGTACAGTGCTGAAGTCATGGAGGATTCAGAAATCCATTTCGTTTTTCTGCCTTCATTACTCCCGCATCTTTAAAGATAGCAGCCTTGTTTTGTCGTTGTCAATAGCTAATCTCAATTTTTTTAGTTAAGAAATGTAAGATATTTGGGTTAAGAAATGTAGTCAATTCTCATTTTTGGGGTTAAGAAATGTAATCAATTCTCAGAAAAGGCGCACCTATGCTTTCATTATTAAGCGATCGCTGGCTCTAGCCAATATCTTACATAGAACGAATCAACTAATAGTAAAAGCCTCGCAAAGCAAGGCTTTTAGGCGCTTAAGGCACAAATGTATTGAAATTTTAGTTTTAACGTTCGCTATCTTAGGTGTTATTTGCGCGGACCAGGGATGAACAGACTTGACAATCTAGCCATCACAATGGGAAGGTGTGTGATGGGAAATTCTTGCTTCACAGAAACCTGCTTTTTGAGAGAGTCCCAACGAGTCTTACAGTCTCTCCACAAGCTTAAACTTCCGACTGCCCATCAACATTTGTTGACAGGATTCTTATTCCTTCTGATTTTAAATTCTTGGCTGCATTCGTGATAGGTCTTGCATTCTGGACTTATTCATTTTTATATCTGGACTTCCCCCATACATAAATACTAAAAAATTAACAAAACCCTTACTGCAGGTCGCTTCTAAGAAAAAATTGAAAAGAGGCTACTGGGTACATTTTTTACTTGAAAATGGCTGTACCGTTGACTGTATCTAGAGTAGAGCGATTCCGTAGAGTTGGCTGTATAGTGATCGCTAACCTGATTGTAACAGATGGTGTCATTAATCTCTAGAGTCAGCGATTCCCTCTGTAGCCATGTTTTTGCTGGTTTTCTGCCCCGAAACAAGCTATAATGGTCTAAAGGTCAAATTTGAAAATTTTTGCCTCAAACCCTATCTGCGTAAGAACTTCAGGATTTTGTGTCCAGTAGTTCATTAGT
>NZ_JADBVM010000138.1:0-38770 GCF_020244875.1 Microcystis sp. M44BS1 | reverse complement strand
TACCTTTATCCTCTTCCTACCCAACCCGATTTTTGAGTCTATTTTTTTCTCTCTTATCTTCCCTCAAAAACCCTATATATATGGGCGCACGGATTCCCATTATACATAAAGTCTAAAGCAAGTCTCGCCATTTGTCAAGGGGTTTCCGAAAATCTCCCCCTCTCCCCACTTCCTTGAGAAAATACCTGGTTTAAAACTGTTCGAGCGCTTTTTGGGTGATTTCTGCGATCGCTGTTAAACTGGGACTAACTGGGCCAGTATCGGTGGATAACCAGAGAAGATACTCGACGTTACCCGCAGGTCCGGTAATGGGAGACCAAGTTAAACCCCGATAGAACCATCCTAAGACTTCGGCGGCCTGTAAAACCTGAAAAATTGCCCCTGCTTGGTCTTGATGGTTGCGAACTACCCCTTTTTTACCGACTTTTTCCCGTCCCACCTCGAATTGGGGTTTGACCAATAAAATCGCCTCTCGCGGTGGATTTAATAGCGTCCACAGGGTCGGTAAAACTTTGGTCAGAGAAATAAAAGACAGATCCATAACTGCTAAATCGGCGGGTTTTTCCTGTCCGTATAACTTTTCTGGGGTTAAATAGCGAAAATTAGTTCTTTCTAGTAAAATAACTCGTTGATCCTGCCGTAAACTCCAGGCCACTTGTCCATAACCCACATCGACCCCATAAACCTGTTTTGCCCCTTTTTGCAAGAGACAATCGGTAAATCCCCCCGTGGAAATGCCCCCATCTAAACAAATGCGATCGCTGACATCGATGGCAAACAATTCTAAGGCCTTGGCTAATTTTTCGCCCCCCCTTGACAAATAGGGCAGTTTCTGCTTAACCTCGATCGCCGCTTCTGGATCGATTTCTGTGGCAGGTTTATCAATGATTTGGTGATTGACTTTCACCTCTCCAGCGCGAATTAATCGCTGTGCCTGTTGACGGGAATCACAGAGATTTTTGGCTACTAATAATAAATCTAATCTTTGTTTCGGCAAGGAAGGCCTCCCAATAATCAGCGCCTAATTCTAAAAAATACCTTATTTTTCCCCAAGCAATCCCAGAAGGAAGATTATAAGTAAACATAGGGACAAGCGGAACCCATCAGCTAAATTTTCGCTGTCATCCCGATATTTTATGGATAAAGATACTCGATTCGCCATTTTAGTTATTGGCATCCCCTTTCTAGGACTAGCTTACTGTGGCTTGATTTTTGCCGTGATGATTTATTGGGTCTGGGCCCGGGAACATCCCGTGACCATGGCCACTTGTTTCGTCCTTGCTCCTTCTTTGATTTCTGGCTCTATTTGGCTGTTAGCTTCCTATAAAGCCCGCCAAAAGCAGCGTTTGGGGTTATGATTGGCAGGACTATCCCATCGCCCTCTAGAGAACAACTAATGTGGGGCAATGTGGGGGCGTGCCTTCGCCCTTCCCTAGATAGGGTTTGCGGCAAAAAGTTTTTCTTGGGGTGTGGGGTGTGGGGTTTTACCTATTTTCAGGTGGTCAATTACCTAATTTTCCGGGAAAAAGTCCCGGAATTTTCCCCCCAATCACTCCAATGGTCGGCACTTTTTGAGGGAAAAAAAGTCTAAAAACTTTATCCAACAAGGTTGTTAGATTTATTCAGCAAGCCCTAGATAACTTTTTCTGATCACCACAACTAGGGGAGAGCCTTAAAGATTAGATATTTTTCTGGTGATAGTTAGCATAAAAGGTTTCCAAGCAAGACTGATTAAATAACCCAATCCTGCCACTAAAATAATTGTCGCCCCCGAGGTGAGATTTAAACTATAGGATAACCATAAACCAACCAAAGTAAAGACAATTCCTAAAATAATCGCTAGGATCATCATTCCCTTCATATTTTTAACAAATTGTCCACTGATAGCGGCGGGAATAGTTAACAAAGCAATTACCATAATTAATCCTACCACCTGCATGACCGCCACAATAGTTAAAGCGGTTATTCCCATTAAACCCAAATAAATTATCTCCACGGGAATATTGCGAATAATCGCAAAGGTTTCATCAAAAGATATGGCTAACAACTCTTTATAAAAGATACTAACTAAGGTTATAATTAATATATCTATGCCCGCCATTATCCATAAATCATCCCTCGGTACAGTCAAAATACTACCAAAAAGATAACTCATTAAATCAGCTTTATAACCTGGGGTTAAATCAATAAAAATTACCCCAATCGCCATACCAATTGCCCACATCACCCCGATTAAAGTATCGGCTCTCTCCCGGATGCGACGCTGTAAAAATCCCATGCCTAAAGCCGAAAAAAAGGTAAAAAATATCGCCCCCACCACAGGATTAATCCCAAAAAAATAACCGATTCCTATCCCTCCATAGGCAGCGTGAGCGATTCCCCCACTGATAAAAACCACGCGATTAACTACTACCAAAGTACCCACAATCCCACAGGCAATACTAACTAATATTCCTGCGGCGATGGCATGGCGCATAAAATCAAATTGTAAGGCCTCTAGCATAGGGGGTGTGGGGTGTGGGGTGTGGGGAAGTGGGGTGTGGGGAGCTTTTTCAGTAAACAGTAAACTCAAAACTCACATCTGATAACTGATAACTGATAACTGATAACTGATTATTGATAACTCTCAATTACTTGACGAAAATCGCTTTTTTGTTTGACTCCGCGCATTTCCTTGACTAATTCCCGGTCCTTAAAGAATTGTACCGTGGGAGTCCCGGTTACTTGACCCATTTTGGCAATTTCTGGGTCAGCTTCGATGTCAATTTCCACAAAATAAATTTTGCCATCGTACTCATCGACCACTTTATCTAAAATCGGTTTCAGGGTTTTACAGGGGCCACAGGTGGGAGAAACATATTTTACCATTAACAAGCGATCGCCGTCGTGGAATAATTTCCGTAAAGCATAACCCCCAACGTGACGGGTTTTGTGAATATCAAAAGTTTCCTCCGTATCGGCCGGGGTTTCGCTAACGGTTTTCGTCTCGTAATGTTCAGAAGTGGCTGATTGACGGTATTCTTGGATTAAATTATGCTCCGATAACCATCTTTCTGCCAATAACGCCGCCATACACCCCGTACCTGCGGCAGTAATTGCCTGACGGTATTCGTGGTCCTGCACATCTCCTGCGGCAAAAACCCCCTCGACGCTGGTAGCAACAGTCCCCGGTTTGACTTTCACATAACCCACCTCGTCTAATTCTAATTGTCCTTGGAATAGGGAAGTATTGGGAGTGTGACCGATGGCATAAAATAACCCTCTAACGGCTAATTCGCTGATTTCTCCCGTTTGCGAGTTTTTAATGCGTATTCCTGCCATTTTACTGCCTGTACCGAACACATCCACCGCTTGGGTGTGAAAATGAACGGTAACTTTCGGATTATTTAACACCCGGTCCTGCATTGCTTTCGAGGCACGCATCGCTTCCCCGCGAATTAATAAATGGACGTGGGAGCCGTATTTAGTTAAATATACGGCTTCTTCGGCTGCGGAGTCACCGCCACCGATTACAGCGAGGTTTTCCTCTCTAAATATCGGTGTAGCACCGTCACAGATAGCACAAGCGGAAATGCCGTTACTCCAGAATTGGGCCTCGCTGGGTAATCCTAAGCGTTTGGCGGTGGCTCCCGTGGCGATAATAATACTATTGGCCTTAACTTCCCGGTCCGTGGAACGAATGGTAAAAGGACGCTGACTTAAATCCACCGAGATAACATCTTCGGTATAGCATTGGGTCCCCCATCTTTCGGCCTGTTCCTTCATTCTTTCCATCAGCTTCGGACCGGTGATTCCTTCGGGAAAACCGGGGAAATTTTCTACTTCTGTGGTGGTCATCAATTGTCCCCCCGGAATGCCTCCCGCTTGGAAACCCTCAAACATCAAGGGTTTTAAGTTCGCACGCGCCGCATAAATCGCCGCCGTATATCCCGCGGGTCCTGAACCAATAATGACTAAATTCTCGACAGTCATAACCGTAAATGCAACTCATAACGACTACGCTTTTTAGTATAGCAGATAATGTCGGGTAGGTTAGACGACGATAAGTTAGATAAGCTGTTCGTAATTTAAATTGCTTGTTGAGACGAGGCAAGAGGCACTCTTGCAAAAGGCAACAGTAAAGGGATTGGGGGAGGTTCGGCTAATCTAAGAATAAGCGGTTTAAATGCGTCTTAGCTTAGTTTACCCATCAGTTTAATATGCGTCCTAACCCAGCAAGAAGTAGATTTCTGCCTAAAAATCCAGAATCTCTCGGATAATAGCTTTCAAATCATGGCTATAAATCCAAACCAGTTTAATTGTGTAGGTAGTCGCGCTCACTAAATACATTAATCTAATTTGCCCCGCAGCACCTTTTGAAACCCGGATATGGAGCTTATGAAAAGTCCAGCCTTCCGGCAACTGAATTTTCCCCGGTAGAGGTTCCTGACGGGAGTTATGAGGATATTGGTCGTCGATTAAATCTTCTAAAGTTTTGGCAATAAGTTCAACAAAGCTATTTTTGTGAACTTTTGCCAGTTTTTTGAAAGAGCGCTCGAAGTTGTCAGAAGATTCAATCGAGAAGGGAATTGAGCCAGTCATGCACTTCTCCTTTCCCAATAGGATGAGAAGATTCCGTCGCCAATGCTTCCTTCAAAACTTCAGACATGGCTGCTTTGTAGGCCGGATGTTCCTGTTCTATCAAATCAAGCTTTTGATAACCTAATGCTTTCATATCATCAAGGAGAATTGGCTCTGTGGAACTTTCTTCTGGTGGCAGACCTTTACGAGCCTTTTTCCAAGGAAATTCCGCGTGAGTCATGTCACTCAACCGATAGGCGTGGTAGTTACCGAAATATTGCCAAATTTCTGCTAAAAGTTCTTTTTTCTCCGATGGCAGCCCAGACAGGCATTCTTGGCGAGGAATTGGTAATTGTTCAGCCTCAAAATCACTGTAGAACTTATAGGCAGCAGGACAAACCGGACCGTAACGCCATGCTTGAATTTCCTCCTTAAACAATGGTTCATCGTATAGGGCCAAATGCAAGCTCTGTGCATAATATAAAAGCTTTTGGACTTTCATATTAGTCATTTCAGCGTCTATACCATCCTCGTAAGCTCTGATAATAAAGTAGCGAGCCACAGTCAGGCAGTCAATCATAGCTCCACAAAATTTTTGGAATATCGACCTATGACCATTGTAAAAGAAATTGACAGTTAGTACAAGTGTATAAAGAAAGCTTAACAATGCTCATGGGGTAATGGGGGAAGTTTTAATATTCCTCGTTACTGACTCTACCAGTGGGTAAAGTCTGCCGCAAATTGAGATAGAGATAACAGCTTAATACGGGTATCTTGGGCGACTTTTTGGCGCATTTGAGCGGTATTATATCCCCAATCGGCTAAATATAAGCCCACATCGTTTAAATCGGCTTGTTGCTCTACTAATTCCAACGCATCGAGACGATCCTCGACAAACCACAAATTAGCGGGAGATTCTGGTAAATCAGCTAGTATTTGCTGAATAGTGACGTATTTCGGCTGTTTAATTTCCTTGCCAATTAATCTCGCTGCCGGAAAATCAATTGCTACTTTTTGTAACAATTGCTTGACAAAACGACTTTCTTTTGTAGTGATGATATAAACCAAAAAATCCGAGTCTAAAAGAGAGGCCAGGCGATCGATTGCGGGTTGATAAAATTGATGTAAGGCTAACCAAGACTCTAGATCCGACTCAATCCATCGATCCCGAAGACTATCGAGAGCATTTGAGAGGACTTTTTTCGCTATTTTCTCCCTTTCTAGCAGATTTTGCCGAATTAACGGCCAATTATTTAAAGCTTCCCCGTCGGGAATACCGAGAACGAGCGATCGCAACAGTAAAGGCATTTCCCAACCGGTTTCGATAACGGGACGAAGTTGCGAAAACCTCGGGAAAAAATCCTCGGGAATTATTTCCGGCCAAAGGGTTTCATAGGTGCGTTTGCTAATCTGAAAATACTCGATCATGCCATCACAAAGAACACCATCAAAATCGAGTGCTAGAATGCGGGGGGATTGATTCATAAATGCTGGTTTAATCTCAATAATGGCAGTATAGCGCAGGGAAAATTAAAAAATTGTCTGGTACATCATGCTATTAGCTATTCTTTGCTTCATTGTTGACATAACATAGCTGTCTGATGATTTCTGTAACAGAATTTTTCAATCCCTCTACATGAATCCAACCCACATATACAGCATATACGATATTTTGATGATTGTCCTGTATATAAACATGATGAACACGATATATATCTGAGCTTAAATAAATATAACCACTGGCATCTTTGAATTTACCTTCTAGTAATATTTTTTCTTTTAAAGGTTTCATTTTTACCACATCTTTAGTCACTCCAGATATTTTGGCTATTCTTTCTATGGCAAGATCAACACAAGTGTTATTACTGTAACTATTGCTATGATTATAATCCTGCTGATTAAAATAAATTGTCTCTACGATATTTTTAGCCACTTTATCTGATGCTAGGTAATAGGTATGAGCATTAAGGGAATTTAAGACAACGGCAGCAATTTCTACGGAATCAAAAATATTGCCGGTCGCTTCTAGATAATAATCGCTCATTAAAATTTTGGATACATCGGTTATAGAATCAAAAAGAGGACGAATTGGATAAGCGATAATATCGGAGGAATTAATCAGATTATTCCAGAGCAAACGCTGGCCTTGATGCTGGCTAATAAATTTTTCAATTTGATTGGTATCAATGCCTAGAGTTAAATTTAAAAATGGTATCGGTGAACCCATTGTTGTTACACTAGATAGGGAAAGTTTGCCCCATTCTTTACCGATAAGATCACGAATTTCATGAGCGGGATCTTTAGGATCAAAACGCTCGGAAAATAACAGATACCAAAGGATTACAGTACCCAAAGAATGGGCAACTATATGTAATTCGGTTTCCTGGGGATAAGCTTGAACAAGATCGATTAATTGATCGGCAATAATGCGGCGAATTTGTTTTCCTCGATCGCTGCCTAAATAGCTAAATGCGTCACCGATAAAATAAGATAAATACTCTTTTCTAAAATTTTGATAGCGAAAGGATTGCTCGGGATTAAAATTACTATTTTTCTGTTTTTTTGTCTGTAATTCTTGGTCTATATCTCGCCATAATTTTTCGGTTCCTTTGAGAACATTTCCCCAAAATCCCGCATAACAGTAGGGAATCGCCCGATTTTTGCGTTTACATTCTTCTTCAATTAGTTTGATTAATTTATTGGCATAACTAGCATCTCTTGTGGCCACTCCGTGAATAAAGTAAATAAGCATAATAGGGGTTCTTCGGTTTGTCTTATGCAATGGACGGGGTTATAAGGAATGAAACCTTTATAGAGACAGACATTGCCGCAATTTTTGTTAATTGTTTGCGATCTGGGGCGAACTAATCAATTAAATCTCTTGCCAGATAAGGATTGAGTCGATTTATGCCCCCATATCGAACCATACCAAGTCCCGAAGAGCCATAATAGGTTGATCTCAATAAGCGTTGATCGGAATCTCTTACCTTCTTAATATACCCTTCTAGCTTCATAAAAATATCAGGATGGAGCGAGATATAGTAATACATAATTAAGGCGATTTGTCAAGAGATGGTGGAGGGATTATTTAGGTTCTCTCTCGACTGACCAATCCTCTGAGTATAATCCCATATTTTCTACTACTTTTATACAAAAATAGTGGATATCTTTGGCGGAAAAATTAGTTTCTACTATAAAAATAGTATTTGCAAGTTTTTGAGGTCTCCGAAATTTTGTGTCATCTTTCGATAAAAAGCGAGGAAGCGTTGCTTGAAAAAGCAGCACCACTGTAGCTACCAGAAAGGTAGTAGTTTGTACCAGAAACCAGACTAGAAGTTAAAACCCCGATCGCGGATATTGCAGAACTCGAGTAATCCAGATCAAGTATATCTCCTAGAGGACCAGCGGTTCGGTCTAAACCTGTATTAGACATCTCCAAAATTCAGGCTAGATTGAGGTTAATTGCTGGAGATGTCTATTGTACTGTAAGAGAATCAGGAGCCGCCCAATATCCATTGGGTCGCTACCTCAGTTTCCCCCCAAGGGAACTGCCTGACTTCAGCGGCGACAAAGTGGGAAGCCAGACTTTCAATCAGTTTAACCAGAGTGGAATCAGTCACCACGGCAACCTTACTGACGTACTTGTGATGGTCGCGTATCAGCCGGAAATGAGCGACCAAGGCACCAAAACTCTCCCAACCAGTGAACTCGGGAACTTCAATGATTACGCCAGCAAGGCCACCAGTGGCTTCAATGTGGGGATCCACTGCCTCCGCAATCTTGACAAAATCTTCCGCCGCAAGTGCAGATTTAGGTCGCATATAGAGAATGCTATGCGCCGCGTCTAAATTATAATCTATCATAGTTTGCCTCTCCCAAATGGTCGAAGTCTAACTATATGCTATCACAAATAGACGGTTTCACCAGAATTACTAGACGAGCTATAGTCCCGACATTGTAGCTTATAAACTCTTCACTTTGGCAATGAAAATCTTTAGCCAATCCTCTCGTTTCATTCCTTGAGGAGACAGATGATCAAATACTCTTCCTCTTACTTCTACCCCATAGTGTTTTCCATTGATCGTAATTGATCGATCTGAAGAAATTGAAGTGGGAAAGAAAGCCTATCAGGAATATTTAGAAGGGCGCGATCCTGGCAAATCCTTAGTAAAGTTAAAGGCTGAGTTAGGATGTGGCGTTACATAATCTTAAAACCAGCCGAGCGTTATCTAAAACGGTTACAGCCCCGCAGCCAAGAGCGCATCTTGAATGAACTGGATAAATTGCTGCTTAGTCCTACCTACTCACAATCTTAGTTCATCTCTTCCGTAAAGCGGTGGGCTGTTCACAACCGATTCGGTTCTGCGGTTTCTTTATAGAGATTAAGAAGGAAATATAAAGATTTATTAAATTGTAGCTTTTAATACAGTTGTGGGGGGGAGTGTGTATAGTTCTGCTATTCGCCTTTGGGTTTGGGTTAGGCTGTTGCTTGACCTGGCTAAGAGGGGGGCGATCGCACTATTGTTCCCAGAGGTATTTCATGAATAAACGATGGAAAAGCTTGTTACTTTATGCTGTATTAGGAGCGTTTCCACTATGCTCGACCGATTTAATTTTTTCAGAAAAGTCAAATGCTATTGCCGATAATGGTGAGCTCTTCACAAGTGTAATAATAGTAAGAAAATGTGAAAAAGTATCATTTATCTTTAGTCAAAAAGAATGTCTCGATAGAGGCTATCCAGAATTACTACCTCCTGATGCTTGGTTTGTAGCAGATGAGATTTGGTGGTTTTTGGATCCACCAGTACAAGAAGTTACTTCTTTATCACTTGAATTTTTCTTTAACCCTGAGCACTTTAGTCCCATTTTAGGTAGTGCTGGTTTTTTCTGTAGTTTTACTAATACAGGTAGTTGTCCTGTTTTAGAGCCAGGTATTGGCACTCAACCCATTGAAATTACGGCAGAGCCTATAATTCCTGGTTCTGCTATAGGTAATTCATCTATTAATGTTGGTTCTAACTCGGTGAGTGTTGATGTAACATTTTTATCTCCAATAACAGGACAATCAGAAGATGATATCTTTTTTGGCATGGCATTTCAACCACTTTTTGAAGTTACAGGAAACACCCGAGTTATTTATTCAAGAGAGTTACTTCCCAATGCTTCTTACTCTTTAACTTCATTCTCTTGTACTACACTTAATGGACAAAATGAATGTGGCTCAGATAATTTTACTAGAAGTTTTAGAGTTGAAAAAACCAATGAACCCACCTCAACCCTCAGCCTCCTCACCCTCGGCACCCTCGGCGCAGCTTCAACCCTCAAGCGCAAACTAAAACCCTCTCAATACACCGAAAAAGAAACAACAAAAGTAGGCTAAATTGCTTATAAAAATACTATAAATGCCCCTTCATTCAGTCAGTTGAGGGGGTTTTATTTTTTGCCTGTTGCACTGGAGCGACTTCCAAACAAGTTTCTTCAACTTCTTCAGGGGAAATGGCGATCACTATCAGTACAATCAAAAAAACCAAAATCTGAATCGCTGAAGGCAAAGGCAAATCTGACATACCGCACCAAAATCCCTCACGGAAGCGGATAGTTCGCCTGAGAAGGGGTAAAACAGGGGAAAATACCTTTCCCTGTCAATCCCTAAGCGAGGGAGAGAAATGTAAATATTTATTAAATTGTAGCGTAGGATACTTTGACCCCACTAAACAGTATTGGCTATTCTGCTAGATTGAATTGCACGGAGTTTTTCAACGCAAACCATCTTGATCCAATCCTGACGATTCATGTTCTGCAATTGACACTCTACATCTATGCTTCCTAGTAACTCCGGGGGAAAATCAAGATTAATTTGTTGCTTAACCTGAAAATTACCTGTGAAATGCTCAGAGACATCTTTCCCTAGATGTGCTTGTTGAGCAATTTCCTCAATATCTTTAATTTCAGTTGACTGTTTCCTCATAGCTTTTGCGCTCCTGTTTAGTTGATTTCCAAGCGGTGACAACCCAAATGTAATCACCGACTTCATCGACTCTGTATTCTACGATGAATGTTGTTAACGTTCCGCCCGCAAAGCCAACAATCCGATATTGTTCTGGCTGCTCAGAGCGTTGGTCTTCGATGTAAGGTTTGTAAAGCAGATCGTTTAACCGAGTGAAGTCAATGTCACGTTCTGTTAAAACTCGCTGTCGTTTGGCTTCATCCCATTGAATACGCATGAGATACCCGAAATCAATGGAGAAAAATTGTTTTCACCCACTCTATACTAACCTATCGCTCCCGAAGGCGAGGGACTAAGGGGAGAGAAATATAAAGATTTATTAAATTGTAGCTTTTAATACAACGGGAGGGGAGAAGTGTGTATTGTTTTGTCATCTGCCTTTGGTGTTGGGTTGCGCTGTCGCTTAACCCAACCTACAAGAGCGGCTATTAATCATTTAGGTTTACTGGCGAAATTGCCGAAAAACAATTATCAGAGTTTATCTTTATTTGAGGGGTAGTTTTCTAAATGTTAACTAGGTTAAAGATGGCATAGCCAACGCATAATTGAAACCAGTTGATTATCATTGGTTAAGTTAGCGGCATTGGTGAGTTTTTTCGTCTCTAATTGCCGATAAATTTCCCTAGCCATTTTTGTTTCAATAGCAGCGCCGATAAAAAAAGTATAAGGATGCTTAGAGATTTTTCTAAAAGCATCATCAATTCTCTGCAAAGCAGTACGAGCAGTTTTCCAATGTTCATCTGCTCCTGCGGGATCAATCCCACCTTTTAATTCTCCCAAAGCAATGTATAAATCAGCAGATTGTAAGGTTTGTTTTTTGATTTTTTGATTAGCTAATTGCGTCGAATCACATTTTAAAAGGCACAAATCAATATTGTTGTTATTAACAATGGGAACATTGACATTATAAATTATTGTTCTTGGTTGGCTGTTATTTAACCAGCTAACACCTCTAACCAAGATTTCTAGATTAGGTGTCATTTCTTCAGCTTCTCTCCATTGATTATTACTAGAATTGAGCCAATCATAAGCAATCCCTGCTACTCTTAAAGTTGCTAATAGAGAACGAGTAAATTTACTTTGAGCTAAGGAGCCACCCGCGTTTCTCATTATTCCTCCTAAAGTGTCACCCCGAATCAATAGAAATCTATAGACTAACTCCTCGACAAAATTAGTCCCCGCAGGTTCCAGAAAATTGACAATTAATTCTTGAATTGCTTCTACCTTGTCTTGGGGATGTAAATAATTTTTAGCTTTATCAGAAATTCCCGATGCAGTTAATAAAGCCGCTTGAATATCTGGGATGTTTAGTAAATCTCTAGGATTGTTTACGGTTTGGGCAATAATTTTTAAGGTTCTTGCTTCTGCAATTAAAGGAGTAGCTCTCTGATTTTTTTCTAAGGCTAGAGCAATAAATCCTGAACGGATAGCTTCATAGGTAGTCTCCAAATCACAACTTTGATTTAAATGCAAGAGATAGGGTTTTTCCATTAAGGCTTTCTCCACACATAAATACATTTTCTTAAAGATTCTCTACCATGAGATCCCATTTGCTGACTACTATTACCTTTTCCCTGAGGAACTACTAAAATATTTTCTACTTTAAATCCAATTTCTTCGGCGATTTTTGACAAAATTAAATCTACAGAAATACTAGCTCCCGCATAACGAACGTTATCATTAATCATACAAAAAATACCAGAGGATTTCATAACCCGAAAACATTCATAAATTAGACAAGACATTTCCAGAAAATACCCCCTAATCATCCGAGGAATACCATGGTTATTTAAGGCCTTGCTTGATTTTAATTCCTCTAAATAACCCAGGATACTCTCTAATAATTTTTGACGATCAGTTATGGCAATGGCTGGCGACCAATGTTCATTTATTTTTAGTAACTCCTTGGGTTTATTTTCAACAGTGCAACTAAGCATTTGTTGACGTAATTGTTTTAATTGTAGTTGATCTATTCCCAATAGAGCCAATTCCAAAGCGTAGATACGAGTATAATCATAGCGATTACAATAAGGAGGAGAAGTAATAATAGAATCGTATTTTTCTGAGGAAATCTCTGGCAAAATCTCAAGACAAGAACCTTGATATAGTTGAATTTTTCCCCGAGAATAATCTCTAGAAAAAAGTTCCAATTGTTGCTGACTAGGCTCTAAATCTGCGAGAATTTCTCGTAACTTGCTATGTAGGGCAGTTTTAAAGTCTAAAATTTTTCCTTTGTCAAATATATTTTTACCCTGTTGTTTACCAGAACGATAATCCCAACGGAGGTATTGACCATCTTTTCTAGTATAGCTAATTGATTCGAGAATAGAAAGTAAGGCAAATTTTAAGATCGCTTGCACTCGCTCATTCTCTTGGGCAATCAACCCTAAGTAACTTTCTATACAAGCCTGATTTTCTTGGGGATATGCTCCTTGAGTAATTGGTAATTCTAATAACTTAACTTTGTCATCTACCTGTTGCCAAAGGCTATGGTTAGACCAATACTCTAGACGATGTATATCATCACTATTTAAGCCATTTTCTAAAATTTGTCTAGTAATAATTAATTCCTGTCCAATCGGCAATAGTTCTATTCCATCTGCTGATAAACCCCTAGCCGCCGCCGCAAATAAAGTTGTTCCGCTGCCGGCGAAAGGGTCTAGTATTTTTCCTTGTTTGATACCATATTTTTCTAGGAGATAAACTATCAGATCAACGGAAAAACCCTCTTTATATTTATACCAGCGATAAACTGGTTGGTTCTTATTACCTTGAAAACTCACTAGAGTACGAGATAATTGCTCAGAATCAAGTAATTTGTCTTGAAAATAATTAAATAATTCTCGATCGAGATTGTTGATTTCTAACAATCTTTCTGCTACATTAACTGAACTATTAATCATTTAGGTTTACTGGCGAAATTGCCGAAAAATAATTATCAGAGTTTATCTTTATTTGATTGGTAATTTTAATCAGTGGGGAAAGGGCGATACTTAAGGGTTAATTCTCGCACCGATTCCCCTAGATTTAATCTCAATCCCCTAGACAAATACCCAAACCCCTGGCGGTTTTGACTAAAGTTTCTTCGAGATCGACGATGCGATAGGTTTTAATCGCCTCCTCAATGGGAACACTGACCACTTGCCGATTTTGCCAGGCCACCATGCGATCGAATTCTCCCCGGGCGATCAGATCCACGGCCGCCACACCAAAAGCCGCCCCCAGTAGGCGATCCATTGGAGAAGGAATGCCCCCCCGTTGAATGTGGCCCAGGAAAGTCACTCTCGTTTCGGCCCCGGTTTCCCTGGCAACTTCTTCGGCTAAATAGCGACCGATACCCCCGAGACGATCTTCCCCTAGGGCTTTCTTTTGCACTAGGCGATCGCCGGTTTCGGTACGCACAGCCTCGGAGACAATAATCAGAGAAAACTGTTTATCCATACGCTGCCGTTGCCGGATCTTCTCGCAGACCTTCTCTAATCGGTAGGGAATTTCGGGAATGAGAATGATATCGGCCCCCCCCGCAATACCGGCAGCCAGGGCGATATGGCCGGCATCTCTACCCATAACTTCTAGAATCATCACCCGGTTATGACTAGCGGCGGTAAAATGGAGGCGATCGAGGGCTTCTGTAGCGATATTAGTAGCTGTATCGAAGCCGATGGAGACTTCTGTAGCTCCCACATCATTATCGATGGTTTTGGGGATACCAATCAGATTAATGCCTCCCTGTTGGGCAATACGGCGCAAAATCGCCAGACTACCATCGCCACCGATGCCGATCAGGGCATCCAGTCCTAGACTATGATAGCCGTCGATGATGTCCTGAGAGCGATCGATCACGGTTCCATCCGGCATCGGGAAAGCGAAGGGATCCCCCTTATTGGTAGTACCGAGAATTGTTCCCCCCATCACCAACAGGCGATCGACTCCTTCAATATCAAAGATCGTGGTTTTGGGGGGACGGCTAACTAATCCGTTAGTTGCTTCTCGAATACCCACCACTTCCCAGCCATAATTGCCACTGGCATGGTGGACAACGGCACGAATGGCGGCATTTAAACCCGCACAGTCGCCACCACTGGTGAGAAGTCCAATGCGTTTTTTTTCACCCATAGCTTTTTGTCAGGAGATTAACAAATCTATATTTAGGGAAAAGTTGCGGATAATGCCTAAAAATTAAGAAAGTTTCTAGATCGTCCCTGACAGCTAGGGGAAAAAACCGAAAAATTTGCCCCCGTCCCCTCAGTAATCGATCACGAGCAGGGTATGCAGGGCGACACGGATTCCCATTATACTAGAAAGTATATAGCAATCTTAGGGCATTTGTCAACCCTAATATACGAGAAATTTTCTGATAACTGATAGCCAATCAATTTAACTATTTACTGCTTGCTGAAGACGGGATATATCCCAACCTTTTTGATTGAGAAGTAGCCAAGACTGCATTAAATCTGGACCATGTAACTCCCCCATCAAAGCGGCGCGTAGAGACTTCATCACTAGACCTTTTTTCACCCGATGGGCTTTAGTTGTTGTCTCCACAATACCCTTAGCAACTTCTCCAGTCAAATCGGGACTAATAGCGGCGAGAATATCCTTGATAATATCCTTAACTCCCTCTAATTGTAATTGACTCAAAGCCTCCTGATTATAATTAGCCAGAGGGGTTAAAAGTAAGCGACTTTCAGCCACAGCATCGCTTAAACGAGTTAAACTCGGACCGATGAGAGTAGCCAAACCGACCAACCAAGCTCGATCGGTTTCAGCAGCAAAATTATACCCCGCTTCTTGCCAGTAGGGAAGGAGTAAAGGCACTAATTCCTCACCGGTTAAACGATGGAGATATTGACTATTAATCCAATCCAATTTCGTCCAGTCAAATTTTGCCCCTGCTTTATTTACCCGTTCTAAACTAAACACTTCAGCGGCCGTTTCAAGGGTAAAAATTTCTTCAGTGGAATCGGGAGGAGTCCAACCTAGGAGAGTCATGTAATTAACCAAAGCTTGCGGCAAAAAACCCAGTTTTCGGAAATCATCGATCGAAGTGACTCCATCCCGTTTAGATAACTTACGACCCTCCTGATTTAAGATCAAAGGAGTGTGGGCAAACTCTGGCACTTTTGCCCCCAAAGCTTCGTATAAAAGAATTTGTTTAGCGGTATTAGCGATGTGATCTTCCCCACGAATAACATGGGTAATTGCCATATCAATATCATCAACAACTACCGCTAAATTATAGAGAGGCTGACCGAAGTTTTCTTCTGCATTTTCTGGGGTACGAGCGATCACCATATCCCCCCCTAAATCACTACCTTTCCAGATGACTTTTTCCCGGATTAAATCCTGCCAAATAATTTCTCGATCATCGTCAATAATAAAACGAATTACTGCTTTTCTCCCCCCTTGCTCGAATTGCGCTTCTTGTTCGGGGGTGAGATAACGGTGACGATTATCATAACGGGGGGCAAGATTGCGGGCTTTTTGTTCTTCCCGCATTTTTTCCAATTCTTCCGGGGTACAATAACAACGATAGGCTAAACCTCGATCGAGCAGGGTTTGAATGGCCTGACGATAATAATTAAGGCGTTGAGTTTGAAAAAAAGGACCTTCATCCCAATTCAATCCTAACCATTGTAGTCCCGCTTGAATATTTTCGGTATATTCTGGTCGAGAACGTTCTAAATCTGTATCTTCCACGCGCAAGATAAATTTCCCCTGGTGATGATGGGCAAAAAGCCAGTTAAACACGGCTGTGCGCGCTGTTCCAATGTGTAAATTTCCCGTGGGACTGGGGGCAATACGAACTCTTACTGTCACGATCTAACTCCTAGGTTTTTTGCGGCAACGATATCCCATATTATTGCAAATTCACCTAGACCAACTCGCAAAATTAAGAAAATTAAGTGGGTGGGTGGAATTAAATATAAGATGAACGTAGGTTGGGTTGAAGCATGAAACCCAACTCCCGCATGGGTTACGCTACCGCTAACCCATCCTACAAAGAATTGTGCCTCCCTACTTAAATAAATAGCTACCAAAGGGTGAGAAAGGAACAACAAACTCTCAAGAATTGAAGTCTCCCTCTCCGGGGAGAGGGGTTGAGGGGGATATCTTTCGGTACCCGTGTTATTTCGGTAATTTAGGCAGCGATTAAGGATTTGCTCAAAGGTTGCCAACGGAAATATCTTTCCCCACCCAACTCGAGGACAAATTTTAACCGAGGTTCCTGTTGACTAAGATTAATTAAGTATTGTTTTTCTTCCGAGGATAAAACAAAACTTTCAATAATCCAAATCACTAAACCTTTAGATTTGGGGGGTAAATTTTCCAATTGATAGGTAGCAATGGGAGGAATAAAATAAACCGGTCCCACGGCTGCTTCCCGACCAATATTTTTTTTACCTAAATGGGGGGGACGGACTCCATGAATACCGGTAAGATAGGCACTTAAATCCCCTAGACCTCTAGCGGTGATATGCAGGACATTGTAACCAGTGGCCCGCAAACGTCTTTGATAGCGTCCCTCGTAACCCCCTTCTAAGGGTGCGTAAACGCCTAAAGCGCCGTATTGTTCCAGATCGCGAATAAATGGTTTTCCTGTGGTCAGTAATGCCATAGCTAGTAAAAAAAATCTTTTTCCCTATAATCGCACGTTTTGTTAAGTTGTGCGTCAGGTGAACAGAAAAAGACTTAGGATCAAAGATAGAGAGGGACAATCGCTACTCTCTCCCGAGGAGGTAATATGTTTCACGATCTCCTTTATCCCAACGGACTGCTTTATATCCTGATTAAACTAACTGTTTTAGCTTTAGCAGTCTTGCTCTGGTTTATGGTCGTTTCGGCCCCGGCTGTCTGAAAAAAACACTGCTCTTGTCGCAGGTTAGCCTTGTCTTCTACAATTAGCGTTCTATGCCATGGCTGAATTTTGTCGATGACTCCTGTTAAATTGCCGATCGATCCTTTTCTGAAACCCAACCTAACCACTAAGCTCCTAGGGGTTGGGTTGGTATTGACAATTATTTTTATCCTGATTGCCCTGTTTTCGCCCCTTCTGCAAGCGATCGGCCTGATTCAGGATCCAACCGAGATTTTAAGCAATTATCCCCTACAACCCCCCAGTTCCGCCCATTGGTTCGGGACGAATGTGCGCGGTTATGATGTCTTTTCCCGCACCCTATTCGGGGCGCGAGCGGCCTTGTCCGTGGTATTTTTGGCCACAGGATTATCTTTAGTCATCGGGGTTCCTTTAGGACTAATTAGCGGTTATTTGGGAGGTAAGATCGATCGCGTTCTCCTCTTTCTCATGGATACCCTCTACACCTTGCCGGGGTTATTATTATCGGTGGCTCTCGCTTTCGTTTTGGGTCGTGGTATCCTCAATGTAGCGATCGCTGTTAGTATTGCCTATATTCCTCAATATTTTCGCGTGGTCAGAAATCAAACCGCCAGCGTTAAAAATGAGTTATTTATCGAAGCGGCCCGAGCGATCGGGGCTACACCGGGTCGTATATTATCAAAATATCTTTTCTTTAATGTCGTCCAGAGTGTCCCGGTTCTTTTTACCCTCAACGCAGCAGATGCGATCCTGGTTTTAGGCGGTTTAGGCTTTTTAGGCTTAGGATTACCAGAAGAAGTGCCGGAATGGGGTCATGATCTCAAGGAAGCTTTGGCGGATTTATCTACAGGTATCTGGTGGACCACTTTATTCCCCGGATTAGCAATGACCACGATGGTGGTGGGTTTATCCCTCTTGGGAGAGGGGTTAAGTGAAATTTTTAGGCGTTGTCAAATTGAAAGATGATCCGAATCAGCACCGGAACTGAAATTACGCTGTTGACCACTTTCGAGATGGAATTCTTGGATGGGTAATTGGTGGTCTCCCAAGGCGAGTGCCTTCGGCAACATAGTGCAGACACATTTCAACGTTTATGGCAAGCTATCTCATTTTGGCAATGTTATTTTTGGGTAAGTGATGGAAATCCAGTGTATCCAATATTTATCCCTGACGGGGATCAGATTGTTAGCAAAACTTATAGGACAAGGGTAGAGGGAGAAAATACAAGATTACGTCATTTATTTAAATCTTGTGCTGTGACTTTGCCTACACCGATCAACAGCATGACGATAAGAGAGAAATAAAAAGATAGGATATTACGCAAACGCGGGCGATATTCTAGAAAAGATAATAATCGATTCATCGGTTATAACTCTCATGGGCAATTTCCCCTTTATGGTAATTGATTTAATCCCCTATCGTTCACTTAAAACTGCTTTTTTCTGATCCAGATAGCGAGAATTGTCAGGAAAAGTCAACCTATCACTCCCTCTCAAGGATTTTTATCGATTCCGGTTAACCAATCGGGAACAGTACCAGTGTATTTAATTAACTGACCGACGTTTAATTTATCGTACTATTCTCCTGTTCTATTTCTCGCAGTCTTTTTAAAATTATTGATTGTGTTGGGTTATCTCTAATTTTATTAATATCTTCATCAGTAAAACCCATAGTAAATAATAACCATATTAATTCTTCTTTCTGATCGCTGCCACTAAATCCTCCTAGAATAGCGTCTAATCTTCTTTGATAGTTCTTTTGCTTTTTTTCCAGTGTATATCTCCCGATTAATTCTTCGATGTATTTTTGAATAGTAAGTCTTTGAAAACGATCAAATTCATGTCTGGTATCATCATATAGTCTGTTTCTCTCCGATGCCAATTTCTCGTCGAAAGTCTCCATAATAGATATTTGAAATCCTTGGTACAACTCTAATAGCTTTTTGATCAGACTGGAGACAGGATTAATTGTAGATAGGCTAAATCCACCCATTACTTGGTCAATTTGTTCTAAATTAGGGTTTAAGGAACTAATAATAAAACCGAAGACCAGAGCAATGATTAAACCAACATATACATTATCCTCGATCGAGCTTAATAGAGAAAATATAAATTGAATGAAAAGGTATAAGAGTATTGATATAACAATTTTGACAGTTAATAAACGAACAAAAGTATCTAAAAAATCCTTTTTTAAATTAGGAAATAAATGACGAATCCTAAAAGCTGAGAAATAGCTAATTCTAGTTTCAACTGCTACTCCAATAATTATCGCAGTCACCACAAAAGACCACCGATGTCCTTCCACAAATTTCTGTATTTCACTAGAAAGGTCGGTGGCAGCAGTTGTCTGAGAATCTACCAAAAATAGGTAATGGGTGAATGAACTGAAAAAAGGAAACTTATCTAATTCCGTTAGAACCTGACTACAAAATACCATTTACCCTCAGCCAACGAGTTTTCCAAGTGGGAGTAAAGATTTCGTAGTTTTTTTGTTTATTGACTTTGATATAGCCTTTGTCCTTTAGTTCTACTAATTTACGTTGTAAGTCAGCTTCTCCAACTCTATCTGTTTCAATTTTAAAGCTTACGACAGTGGCAGCCCTAACTTTGAGTAAATCAGATAAAAGAGACTTCTCCGCGGAGGTTAAATAATTGGTATCAGTTGTTTTAGCCATAAAATTCCAATAAATTTAGGAATGTTGCTGAGGGGTATAAACCAAATTAGATAAAACGTCAATCAAGTCAGATGGACAGGAGCCTAGTTCATGACTGTACTGATTATAGTATAGAATGATGCCTACCAGTTACTTTTTGGTGAAATGTTCACAATCTTACATTATGGGCGCAAGCAGTTCGAGCAACTCACTGACCACATTGCGCCCCTACATTTATTGACCTATTCCTCCTCTACAAATAGTTTGATGCCCTGAACAATAAGCTCAAGAGTATCGATAAACTTAGTTGACTTTACTTGTTCTTGGACATTATCTCCCCAGAAAGGGAGCAATAGGCCTAGGGTGATGAAAGCTATAGATAGGCATTTTTTCAGGGAACGCATGGTGGTTGCCTCAGAATTTCTTTTGTACTTTTGTACTCTTAGTGTCGGCTATCAAAGCATGAGTCTATGAATAGAAATCCTGATATACAAATTATATTTGTCTGACTTTTATTTGAAGACTAAGTTGTATCTGAATCTATAGGTTCTGATAGAACAATTTAAAATGTCTGAGATATGTCTGAGTTTTTTGTGATACGTTTGAGTAAATGTCTGAGATACGTTTGATTTATTTGAGATAAGATTAGGTTGTCATTCATTTTTCAATAATCTTCACGGTTATGGGGCGATCGCTTAAAGTAAAATCGGAATATATCCCTAGAGTCAAACAAGCAGTTAAACGCAATAGTTTCGCAACTCAACAGCTGCTTGCTGAGGAGTTAGGGTTCGCAAAATCGACTATTAGTCTTTTTCTTAACGGTAAACCGATTAGTAATCTCAATTTTTATGAAATTTGTCAAAAATTAGGCCTTGATTATCGAGAAATCGCTGACTGGGATGAGTTGGAGGAAACACCGGCTGCCACGTCTGAGGATGAGGGAGAAAACCGGGCTGCGGATTTTTCCAAGTATATTGAACGTCCTCCAGTGGAACAGCTTTGTCTGGAGACGGTGCGTCAAGCAGGTTCATTGTTGCGGATTAAATCAGCCAAGGGGATGGGTAAAACCCTATTAGTCGATAGAATTTTGAGTCAAGTTGACAAAAGACAGTATAAAACTGTCAGTTTGAGTTTTTTACAAGCAAGTAAAGGAATTATCGGCGATTTAGACCGATTGCTCTCTTGGTTTGCCTTGATTATTTCCAAGAAATTAGGGTTAGCAGCTCTCTTTCAGGAAAAATGGCAAGAAGGATTAGGACTTTATAGCTGTACTGCCTATTTTGAAGACCATTTGCTCAAAAAGCTGGATAAACCCCTAATTTTAGTTTTAGAGGAGATAGATAGTCTCTTTACCTATACCAGCGTTGCCGACGATTTCCTTAGTTTATTTCGTCTTTGGCACGAGGAGGCAAAAAATAATAATACTTGGCAAAAGTTACACTTAATTATCACCTATTCCACAGAAAATTATGTTCCTGCTGACCTGAATAAATCTCCTGTGAATGTAGGAACAGAAATACTGTTACCTGATTTTACTCTAGAACAGGTCTTGACTCTAGCCAATAAATATCAGGCTAACTTGGGAAAAGATGAACTGCAAAAAATAATTAATCTTGTCGGGGGACATCCCTATTTAATCCAAAAAGCGATTTATGGGATTACCCAAAAACAAATGTCTTTAGCAGATTTTTTAGAGACAGCAGCCACGGAAGCGGGAATTTATGGGGATCATTTACGAGGACATTTGCTAAACTTACAAGAACATCCAAACCTAGCAGCAGGAATGAAAAAGGTTGTAGAGTCGTCTTCTCCCGTTGATTTAGGTGCAACAATTAATTGGCAACTTCATAGTTTAGGATTAGTAACCTTTGTGCAGAATGCTGTTCAACCCCGTTATCCACTATACAGCAACTATTTTAGGTATCGCCTATCCTCCTAAAATCCGATATATTGAGTTAGGCACAGATAACCTTTGATTAAATTATTCATCAAAATTAACTAATCAGACAAATTGCTAATTTTAATCCTATGGCGAACAATTTTTATCATGTTGGAGGCAGCGTTCCCCTAGATGCACCTAGTTATATCAAGCGGGAAGCAGATGATCTATTTTATAACTATCTAAAAAATGGACAGTATTGCTATGTGTTAAATTCCCGTCAGATGGGAAAATCAAGTTTGTGGGCACAGACACAAAAACGACTGCAAGAGGATAATATTGATTGTGCTACCATTGATTTGAGTGGTATAGGAAAAAACATATCCGAAGATATTTGGTATCGAGTATTATTTGAGCAACTGGTTAAACGATTTGATCTTTCTATTCGGGGAAAAGAGCAAACTTGGTGGGATGAACGAGCCTATAAATCAGCTATTAATCGTCTTGATGAATTTGTTGAGGAAATTCTCTTAAGGGAAGTATCCCGACCTATTGTTATCTGTTTCGATGAAATTGATAGCGTTCTGAGTTTAAAATTTTCCACAGATGATTTCTTTGCTTGGCTGCGTAGCTGTCATGAAAAACGTCCTCATAATAATAATAGCGATTACCAACGTCTAACCTTTTGTATGTTGGGGGTAGCGGCAGTTTCTAACTTTATTCGAGATAATAATCGTAGTCCTTTTAATATTGGTCAAGATATTCGATTATCTGGATTTACTATAAAGGATGCCAGAAAACTTGCCGAGGGATTGCAGGACAAAGTTATCGAACCGCAACGGGTTTTAGAGGAGGTTATAGAATGGACAGGTGGACAACCATTTTTAACTCAAAAAATTTGTCATTTAATCTCCACATCTCGCCCTGGATTTGGCAAGGAATCCCCAGCAACCCCGATTAATGTCGGCGATTTTATCCAGTCGCAAGTAATTAGTAACTGGGTATCTCAAGATAGTCCAGAACACCTAAAAACTATTCGGAATCGTTTATTAAATAAGCGTGTCACGGGTAGAAGAATGCTGAAGCTTTACCTAGAAATTTTAAAAAATGGTGAAATTACCGATGATGGTAGTCCCGATCAAATAGAATTACGCTTAACGGGATTGGTAGTTCAAGACCGACAAAAGTTAAAAGTTTATAATAAGATTTATAGAAATGTTTTTAATGAAACTTGGGTGACAACGGAATTAAATAAAATCCCTCCATACATTGAAAAGTACGAAGTTTGGTTAAATTCAGGGGAAGATGCCACTAAACTTCTTTCTGATCAAGATTTAGCAGAAGCTTTAACTTGGAGTAAAAATCAAGATATTAATGAGTCAGAAAAGCGTTTTTTAGAGTTAAGTGAAATCGCAGCCAAACGAAAAGCACAGATAGCACGTCAAGGGGAAGCATATCAACTGGCTGAAAAACAATTAACGCCCAAATTTGAGGAGAATCAACGAGCAGCTTTAATTGAGGAAACTTTAGCTTGGACGGGTGGTAACTTGGAGTTAACGGAAATAGTTATCGGTTTGCTAATCGACAATAAAAATGAGTTGCGGAAAGGAGAAGAAAAACCAGTAATTGAACAATTGATTCAGAAGAATATCGTAGAAAATTGGTTACAAAATAAAGCGGCAGCCCATCTCCATAAAATACAAAACAGTCTCTTAACTCCTGATAAAAATGTTAGGTCAACATTAGAAATCTATCAAGACATTTTGCAAGGGAGAGTCTTTGCTGATAATAAACCGGAAAAATTGCCACTTCAGCAAGCAGAATTAGTGATTAAAAATGATGAGTATCTAGAAGTTACCAATCGAATTTATAAAGAAGTATTTAATGTTCAATGGGTTAGACAGGAATTAGAAAAATTGGTTAATGTGGAGAATTCTCCTGCTGGTTTAACTAAAATATTATCTTTCTTGGCACTATTAGGCTTTCTTGGATTTACTTTCTTGTCATTCAAGACTCCTGAAAAGACTCCTAATGTCGTGGTGACACCCCCACCATCACCTAGTATTCCAGAAATTTGTACTAAACGAGATCTTAATATTACCTTAGAAAAGAATATTCAACAACTGCAAGACTTGAAAAGGAAACAAGGTGATCAGTTTCCTGAAAAGTGTGGGACTCAATTAACTGAATTAAAGTTAATTCAGCAAGCAGTAGGACTAGCTAAAAATAATTTTGTCGCTGATGTGCCGGGTAGAGAAGGTGGTTTTGAAATTTTGTGCAAAATCCCCCCAACTTCTGATAACTTTAAAGAAGCTCAATCTTGGGCAAAAAGTTGGCATAATGACAGATATTGGAAATCGCGCATCGATCGAGCTTTGCAAGATAATCCAGATTGCCAAAAACTTATTGAATAAACATTAATTTTTCAATCACTAAATACCCCATCACTACCCGTTAACTCATCGGATAATGATACTCGGATTCCTTCTCTTCCCCGTGACCAAACTAGAGAGAATAGGTCAGAAACATTGAAGGATTGACTCCTGACAACAGGAGAAAAATTAACCTGTGGATTCTTTTGACGCAAAACAAATACTTGCATATAATAGAGGATATTGCCAATCATTAGCCAGAGAATTAAACTAAAAATAAAAGTAAATGCCATGACTACAATCCATCCAAAAAATTGAAAAGCGACTTGAGATAGCCAATTATCCTGTGCGGCTCCACGGGCGAATTCTCCCGCACCTTTGGTACTAAAGAAACCCACCGCCATTGTTCCCCAAAAACCACAAAAAAGATGTACTGGAATTGCTCCCACTGGATCATCAATTACTTTAGTTTTAATTAAAAATTCTTCTCCTAATAAGACAATAATGCCACTAATGCCACCAATGATAATAGCTGATCTGATATTAACATAACCTGATGATGCCGTGATCCCCACTAATCCCCCTAAAATGCCATTAATAATTGTCGATAAACTGGCTTTGCGACCGATTAAAGGATTAAGAATTAATGCCAAAACTCCCCCAGCGGCAGCGGCAATCATCGTGGTAGTAATTGCCATAGGGACATTATCCAAATTTACCGCCGAACCACCATTAAAACCAAACCATCCTAACCAAAGAATGAAACAACCAAGGGTTGCAAATCCTAACTGATGGGGTGCAAAATTTCCTCTTTCTTTTTCTTCATAACTATCGGTTTTGCGATTATAACCAAAGCGTCCATCTCTCGGTTTTAGCAACCAAGCACCCACTAATCCGGCCATTCCTCCCACCGAATGCACCACCGTTGAACCGGCAAAATCTCGAAACTTAAATAAGTTATATAACCACCCTTCTGATGACCAAATCCAATGTCCTGTCAGAGAATAAGAAAAAGCGACTAAAAAGAAACTAAATAGCAAAAATGCCCAAAATTTAACCCTTTCTGCCACTGCTCCCGATACAATGGTCGCCGCAGTTCCCGCAAAAGTTAATTGAAAGAAAAATAAAGTGGCAATTGAACGACCTGTCCACAGTTCTTGGAATTGACTGTATTGATTATTGGGGGTTAAAATTTCCAAGAAAAATCCTGTATCACCAGAGAAACTATTTCCCAGTTCAGATGTATTGCCAAACATTAAACCGAAACCAAACATCCAATAAGCCAAGGCAGAAACACAGAAGACAATTAGGTTTTTAGCTAAGACATTAGTGGCGTTATTAGTACGACAAAAACCCGTTTCCAGCATGGCAAAACCCGCATTCATAAAGAATACTAACGAGCCGGCTATTAACATCCAGAGATTAGCAACTAAATCCAGAGTAGAATTATTTAAATCTTGTGCTGTGACTTTGCCTACACCGATCAACAGCATGACGATAAGAGAGAAACAAAAAGATAGGATATTACGCAAACGCGGGCGATATTCTAGAAAAGATAATAATCGATTCATCGGTTATAACTCTCATGGGCAATTTCCCCTTTATAGTAATTGATTTAATCCCCTATCGTTCACTCAAAACTGCTTTTTTTCTGATCCAGATAGCGAGAATTGTCAGGAAAAGTAAACCCATCACTCCCGCTAAAGGATTTTTATCGATTCCAGTTAACCAATCGGGAACAGTACCAGTGTATTTAATTAACTGACCCACATTTAATATATAGTATGCCCAGATTAAACCCGCGTGCAGACCGATACTTTTACCCAAACTACCACCACAGGCGCGTTTTGCCCAACCGAGAATTAATCCTAGCAAGACTAAGGCAGGAAATTGGGGAAAAGTGCGGATAATTTCGGCTAAAGGTTTAATAAAGTGAGCAAGAGCGAAAATTAAGGCACTAATCACTAGAGCGATAGCGGGACGATAATCCTTTTCTAATTCTCCCAGTAACCAGCCCCGAAATAGCAATTCTTCGGCAAAACCCACCGCTAAAGCGACTAAAAACCCCTCCAGGATGATTTTGCTGATTTGGGGATTTGCGGGTAAGAAATTTAACCAACCTAGGAACGCTTGGGACAGAAAAAGCGAGAAAGTGAAAAATAAACCGATCGCTAACCCGTTAATTAACTCGATCGGCGTTTTTCTTCGCCAAATCAACCCATAATCGGCTAATCCCTCATCGCCATAAATTGTCCGTCCCCACCAATGGGATAACCCCAAAAATTCCAGATAGAGAACAGAAAGGGTCAAAATTGAGACAAGATTGGCATTAGTGGCAAAAAAGTGATAGAGGGGAAGTGCGATCGGCAACCAGAGAAAAAGTAGGAGCAAAATAAAAATTCCCAGTCGCAGGGGGACTGGGTAAGTGGCAATTACCCGCAATCTTTTATTCATCGGGTTCGATGCTGCTGGTTAAACCTTTATTTTTCAAGGTTTCACAGTAAAATTCCGCGTGTTCTTGGATGCAGGTAATCACCAAGGCTGTACCATTCGTGTGCGCTTCCATCATGATATCGACTGCTTGGGGTTGCGTCATACCGGCGATCGTTTGCATTAAACTCTGAACCACATACTCCATCGAGTTAAAGTCGTCATTGTGGAGTAAAACGCGATAACGCGGTGCTGGTTTACGGATTGTCGCTGTGGAACGCTTTTCGATGACTTCTGTGGACACCGTTTCTCTCCTTTGAATCTATATCACAAATACAAATCAATTACTTAATGATCATAATCAAAATTTCCAGATTGAGCTAGGCTTTTTCTGTGATCCGTGAGGGGGTTGGGTGTTGGGGAGTGGGGGACAGCCAAAGGAATGACATTTTTAGATGGATAAGTAGCTGGTTATAATTAAATTAAAAATCGATTTTAGGTTCGATCCCCCCTGCCCCCCTTGATAAGGGGGGTGCCGATCCCCCCTTAGTCCCCCCTTGATAAGGGGGGTATCTGACAACTTTTAACGCCTACCTACTTAGATCATAATTGAATTAATTGGCTAATTTAAGCTTATTTTCCCATGGCTACTGGCGAATTACAAAATCTCGATAAAAATATTCAACGCTTGAAAGAACAATTAGCGGGAAAGCGAAACACTTTAGTCACAATCGGACCGGAAGAACAAGTTAGGATCAAGCAGCAGATGGAAGATTTACGCCGACTAATTCGGGATTTTGAACGAGAAAAATGGGATTTAGTCGCCAGCGAGAGTCAAGAAGCATCTTTTCCTGATGCCGAGGTAATGGTAGCAGAAATTGTCACAGAATTGACGGCAATTACCGCAGAACCACCCCCTGAACTTGCTTCTGTACACATCTTAGAATCATTAAACCAAATTCTGGCTAAACTCAATCAACCAGAGCGATCAGCAGCAGCCAAATTAAAAGCGGCTATATCTACTATACCGCCTTTTGTTTCCCTGACCTACGAGGCGGAATTAGATACTGAGTCAACTTTTAAGCGTTATTTTCCCACATTTAATCGTGTGATTGCAGGGGTGAAAAATCGTCTAAAAAAGTAAGTAATCCCTCTATCCCTAGTAATGTGGGCAAAAGTACGGTTAATTTTGTCGGGAGGGAAGATGAGTTAACCTTAATTCATCAGCAATTGCAAACAGAACAAGGGGTGATTGTTTGTGCAGTAGAAGGGTTAGGGGGAATAGGAAAAACCGCTTTAGCTTTGGAATATGCGAAACGATACCAACAGGAATACGCGGCACAATATTGGTTATCCTTGCGACTATCGGGTTTAGCAGAAGAAATAGTTAAATTAGCTGGTCCCTATCTATCTTTACCAGAAATATTGAAAAAAGAATCTTTAGAAAAACAAGTGTACTGGTATTGGCAAAATTGGCTACCTCAGCAGGGAAAATTATTATTAATTCTCGATGATGTCCCCAATATCGACAGAATTCCCGATCGAATGTTACCAAAAGATTCTAGGATTAAGATATTAGTCACCACTAGGGAAAGGTGTCTTAGTACGGAATTTGAGTCTATAGCTTTAGATGTTTTACCCTTAGATAAATGTGTGGAATTATTAACCAAAATTGTTGGTACTGCTAAAGTTGAGCAAGAAAAAGCTTTAGTAGAACAGATCTGTCACGAAATTTTAGGACGCTTAACCTTAGCAGTGGAGTTAGTGGGGGAATATTTAGCGAAAAATCGTCATTTAAAGTTTAGCCATTTACGCGATAAATTAAATTTAGCTCATACTGCTTTAACTAAGGAAAGAAACCACAAAGATTATGGACATTTAGGGGTAGCAGCCGCAATTAAAATCAGTTGGGATGATTTAAGTTCTGCTGTTCAAAAAGTGGCAATGCTGTTGAGTTTATTCGCACCAGTAGCTATTGCTTGGACGTTGCTAGAAGATACGGCAAAATCCACGGAAATTACCGAAAGCGAACTAGAAGAAGCGCGGGGACAATTGGATAATTCTCATCTGATGCAACCCGTGGATGAGGACTATTCTTTTTATCGGATTCATCCCCTCGTGAGAGAATTTTTTCAACAGCAATTACAGGCAATTCCTCAGATAAATTCTCTTTATCGATGCGCTTTTGTGGAAACTTTGTTAACCATTGCCGAAAATATCCCACCAACCCCCACAAGGGAGATTATTGCAGCGGTAACTCCCGCAATTCCCCATCTGCAACTTGTCAGTCAAACCATGTTAGATGATATTCCCAACCCGGAAGATAATTTAATTCAGGTGTTTCTTGGGGTAGCTTTGTTTTATAAGGGACAGGGAGAATATGATTTAGCAGCAGTTACCTTAACAAAATGTTGTGAAGAAATCCAATCTCGCTTAGGAGAAAACCATCCAATTGTTGCTGACATTCTCAATAATTTAGCAGTGTTATATGAATTCCAAGGCAGATACGCAGAAGGAGAACTGTTGTGTAAGCACTCCCTTTCTCTGATAAAACAGCGATTAGGAGAAAACAATCTCGATTTTGCTATTAGGCTCGATAATTTAGCGAGATTATACCGCTGTCAAGGCAAATACGCAGAAGCAGAATCGTTGTATAAGCACTCCCTTTCTCTGATAGAACAGCTATTAGGAGAAAACAATCTCTATTTTGCTAACATTCTCAATAATTTAGCAGAATTATACCTCAGCCAAGACAGATACATAGAAGCGGAACCCTTGTGTAAGAGATGCCTTTCTCTGATAGAACAGCTATTAGGAGAAAACAATCTATATTTTGCTACCAGTCTCAATAATTTAGCAGGATTATACTGCTCCCAAGGCAGATACGCAGAAGCGGAACCCTTGTATAAGCGCTCCCTTTCTCTGATAGAACAGCTATTAGGAGAAAACAATCTCTATTTTGCTAACAGTCTCAATAATTTAGCACTATTATACAAATACCAAGGCAAATACGCAGAAGCAGAATCGTTGTATAAGCGCTCCCTTTCTCTGATAGAACAGCTATTAGAAGAAAACCATCCCGATGTTGCTACCAGTCTCAATAATTTAGCAGAATTATACAAATACCAAGGCAGATACGCAGAAGCGGAACCGTTGTATGTGAGAGCTATTGCTATTTATCAAGAAAGATTAGGAGAAAATCATCCCGATACCCAAAAAGTAAGGCAAAATTTTATGATTCTGTTGTCGCGATTATCCGATGAAGAATTACAGCAAAGATTCCCCGATGAGATAGTTAATCTGTTAAAAAGTATCAGGTAGGTAAAAAAATATATATCTCCTTCCCCGGTTTTACTGGGGAACGCTCAGTTTCCGGGAGATCCTAACCAAGCTTCTCAATCTTCTAGTTCAGAAAAATCGAATAAAGCTGCTGCCTTCCTTTAAATACGCGCAAAAAAGTCCCCTACAACTGACAAAATTTGGTCTTTGCTCTGTATCTTTTATTTGCTTGACTTTTTGAGCAACTTGTGCTAGTAAATCTGGGAGCGAGTCTAAAAATAGGGTGTAGGCAACAGTATGAGATCGCCAATACCGCATCAGATTATACTTCATCTTTATGAGAAACGCTGTATGAAGACAGGCACTGATGCAAAAGGGAGAATAAATAATCAGTCTTTAATAACCGGATTTAGGATAATGACCCTACCAGCCTAAAAATAGCAAAAAACCCGGCGGAAAAATTTCCCCACCGGGTCAAAAAGGCAAAAGTAAAGAATTATTTCTGATCAGCCTTTTTGCTTGACTTATCGCCCATTTTGTACTTACGCAAGAAGCGATCGACCCGGCCCTCCGTATCGATCATCTTCTGGGTTCCCGTATAAAAAGGATGATTACCAGACCAAACCTCCACATGAATTTCTGGTTTGGTCGAACCCACCGTCATCACCACTTCACCATTACAAATCACCTTAGCTTCCGGATACCAAGTAGGATGAATTTTTTTCGGCATAATAAACCTCTCTATTAACCTAACGTTTCGAGTATTGAGGCGCTTTACGCGCTTTGTGAAGACCGTATTTTTTCCGTTCCTTCGCCCGGGGATCCCGAGTCAGATAACCTTCACTCTTGAGGGGAGGACGATTTTCCGGGGCCAATTGACATAAAGCTCTAGCGACACCCAATTTCACCGCGTCCGCTTGGCCGGTCAAACCACCGCCCTCGGCCTTAACGATGATATCATACTCGTTTTCCAGTCCCAAGGTCTCCAGAGGAGCCTTAATCGTCTGGATATAGGTGGGAATGCGGTTAAAATGGGTTTCTCCATCGCGACCGTTAACGGTAATTGCCCCCGTCCCCGGCACCAGACGCACGGAAGCGACCGCTGATTTGCGTCGTCCCGTTCCCCAATAAACTACCTTATTTTTACTGTCCGTGGCTTGCATTGACTTAATTTCCTCCTGCGGGAATCGTATTAATCGCTAAAACTTCCGGTTGTTGTGCCTGATGGGGGTGTTCCGCACCGGCATAAACTTTCAGTTTCGTGAACAATTTCCGACCTAAGCTATTTTTCGGGAGCATTCCCTTAACAGCGTGTTCGATAATCCGTTCAGGAATGCGTTTTTGCAGTTTATCGAAGCTTTCTACCTTCATACCACCCGGTCTGCCGGAGTCGCGGCGATAAACTTTCTGTTGGCGTTTTTTGCCCGTCACCGTCACTTTTTCGGCGTTAATAACAATGACAAAATCCCCCGTATCCAGATGGGGAGTAAAGGTGGCCTTATTTTTGCCCCGTAGAATCATCGCGATCTCGGTGGCCAGACGACCTAGACGCTGATCGGCCGCATCAATGACGTACCATTTCTGCTCTAGAGTCTCTAAATTTGGTAGCGGTGTTTTGTTCATGGTCAGTTTGCCTTGCTTTACAAAAATTAATTTTTTTTATTGCCCACCTGGGTGTTGGGGGGTTAGGGTTTTAGGGTTTTAGGGTTTTAGTTGAAATTCCCCCATTTCCCTATCTCCCTATTCCCCCATGTCCCTATTCCCCTATCCCCTCTGCTCGGAAATAATAAAGAGGCTGAGTCTCGCACCAGACGCTATCGGCAAAGGGAAAATCGGCGTAACCCACCCGCAGTAAACATAGTCCTTTAGCTGGCGCGGCGTATTTGACCAATTCTCGGCGCTGATTGACCCAGATGTCGGTAAAGTTTTCTAGCGATCGCTCACCAGTTCCCACCTCCACCAACATTCCCACCAATAGCCGCACCATCCCGTATAAAAAGCCATTGGCTTGAATTTCCATCTGTACAAACGGCCCTTGACGGTAGCATTCCACCCCCTGTACTTCTACCCAAGAATGGTCACGGCTAGAGTTGGCACGGTGAAAGGCGGCCAGATGATGCTTACCCAATAGGGGCTTTAAGGCCCTGGCCATCAAATCGGCATCGAGGGGACGATGGTAGTAGTGCCAACTAAAGGGGCTAACAAAGAGATTGGGGATGGGGTCGGTATAGAGGGTGTAACGATAACGTCGCCAGAGGGCCGAGAAACGGGCGTGCCAGCGATCGGGAACCTGAGCCGAAGCCCGAATGACGATATCGTCATCTAGCCGAGCATTGAGAACCTTGGCCCAATGGGCAGGTGGGATCGGACTCTGCTGCTGGAAATGGGCAACTTGGGCGGCGGCGTGAACACCGCTATCGGTACGTCCGGCCCCGTGCAGAGTGACGTCATGACCGAGAATATCGGCCAGAGCCTTCTCGATTTCCTCCTGCACACTCCTGTGATGGGGTTGCCGTTGCCAGCCGTGGAAATTAGTTCCCACATACTGGATAACTAGGGCGATCCGCGACTGGGGGCAAGCTGTCATCGTTACATCAGTTCGATAATCGCCATGGGGGCATTATCCCCGCGACGGCGCAGGGTACGCACTACCCTGGTATAACCGCCGTTACGGTTGCCATAACGGGCCTGGGCTCCTTCAAAGAGGGCATGAACCAGTTGTTTGTCGTAGATGTAGCCCATAGCTTGGCGACGGGCGCTCAGGGAACCGTCTTTAGCTAGGGTGATAATGTGGTCTACCTCTGCTCGCACCGCTTTCGCTTTCGCTAGGGTGGTGGTGATCTGACCATGTAGAATTAGCTGGGTGGCTAAGCTGCGCAGCAGTGCCTTTCTTTGGTCAGCCGGCAGACCCAATTGAGGCACTTTACACCGATGTCTCATGGTATTTTCCTGGAATTGGGTTTACTTGCTTTTTTCTTGGGGTAGGGTGATGCCTAACCGTTTTTGTAGGGCTTCAATGACTTCTTCCGCCGATTTCTGCCCAAAGTTTTTGATTTCTAAGAGATCTTCTTGGCTGTAATCGAGGAGGTCGGCTACGGTGTTGATCTGCGCTCGCTTTAGGCAATTGTAGGCGCGCACGGATAATTGTAGTTCCTCGATCGGAATTTGGTTTTCTTGGTTGATCTCTTGGTCGTCAAAGTTACCGGAGGATTCGAGGGCGTTGAGATCCTTGAGCGGGTTAAAGAGATTAACCAGCATATCGGCCGCTTGGGAAAGGGCTTCTTTGGGGTTAATGCTCCCGTTTGTCCAAATTTCTAAGAGCAGACGATCTCTAGCTTGACCGCTTTCGGAACGGATATCTTCGACGCTGTAGTTGACTTTGGTTACGGGCATAAAAATCGAGTCGATTTGCAGAAAGTCCAGCGAAGTGGCTTCTTCTTTACTGCGATCAATCGCCCGGTAGCCTTTGCCTTTTTCCACGCGAAATTCCATCTCTAGCTTGGCCCCTTCGGCCAGGGTAGCGACGTACTGATTGCGATCAACTATCTCGATTTCTGAGGGTAAATCGAATTGTGCCGCCACTACTGTCGCTGGTCCAGTTGCCACTAAACGCCCGATCTGGGTTTGATTGGTGTAGCTTTTGAGGATGATTTCTTTCATGTTGAGCATGAGTTCCATCACGTCCTCGCGTACTCCCTGGACGGTGGCAAATTCGTGATTGACTCCCGCGATCCGCAGGGCCGTCACGGCCGCCCCTTCCAGATTGGAAATGAGAATCCGTCTCAGGGCATTACCTACGGTCGTACCCTGGCCTCTTTCTAGAGGTTCTAGTACGAATTTACTGTACTGACTCTGATTCTTGTAAGTTTTTGCTTCTACACACTCGATTTGAAATTGCGCCACCGATTGACCTCCCTTGTTCAGTTTTCAGTTATCAGTTATCAGTTATCAGTTTTCTTTGGCTTTCAGCGTTTAGCGTTCGGCGTTTAGCTTTTTGAGCAGATGGTCTTTGACGACCCGATTCTGCTGCTGATGCGCTCAAAGCTAACGGCTGTCGGCCTCAAGATCCCTGTCACCTGAAAAAGCTGTTCACTGTTTACACTCTCCGGCGTTTGGGAGGACGACAACCATTGTGGGGGATGGGAGTCACGTCCCGGATCAGGGTGATTTCTAATCCTGCTCCTTGCAGGGCCCGGATTGCGGTTTCCCGTCCTGCCCCGGGGCCACTAACCATCACTTCTAGTTGACGCATTCCCTGTTCGATCGCTCGGCGGGCGGCGTTATCGGCGGCGGTTTGGGCGGCGAAGGGGGTTCCTTTTTTGGCTCCTTTAAAACCACTCGATCCCGCCGATGCCCAAGAGATCACATCGCCTTTGGTATCGGCGATCGTGACAATGGTATTGTTGAAGGTCGATTGAATGTGAGCGACTCCGGTAGGAATATTTTTTTTCTGTTTTTTCGGTCCGGTTTTTTTGGTTGGTCGCGCCATAGTTTTTCTTGATTGGGGGATATCGCAATGAATAAAAAATTATTTCTTGGAGGGGGCTTTTTTCTTCCCTGCCACTGTCACCCGACGACCGCGACGGGTCCGCGCATTGGTTCGCGTCCGTTGCCCGCGCACGGGTAATCCTAGCCGATGCCGACGACCTCGATAGGTGCCGATATCGGCGAGGCGTTTGATGTTCATCGCCTCCCAGCGTCTCAAATCCCCCTCGATTTGATAATTTGTTTCGATATAAGTCCGTAGCGCCGCCACGTCTTCATCGCTGAGATCCTTGACCCGAGTGTCAGGGTTAACACCCGTCGCGGATAAGACTTCTTGGGAACGCGATAGACCCACTCCGTAGAGGTAGGTCAGGGCGATTTCCACACGCTTATCGCGAGGTAGGTCTACACCAGCTATCCTTGCCACGCTTTTTCTTTCTCCCTATGAACGATTTTTTTTCCAAAAACGACTACAATTAACGGTAACGATTCTCTGCCCCAAGACAGTGACTTTGGTGGTTTAACCTTGTCTCTGCTTGTGTTTGGGGTTAGAACAAATTACCATGACCCGACCGCGCCGACGGATGACGCGGCACTTTTCGCACATTTTTTTGACAGACGCTCTAACTTTCATGCCTAACTATTTTGGCAACACTGCAAGCTTATTATTATATCAGATTTCTTTTACTCGTGTCACCTATTTTTTTAAAATAAATTTGGCTGCTTATTAGGCTTTTTGGCTTCTCTGCCCCTATTTATCGCTATTTTTTCTGATTTTTCAAGCGATAGGTAATTCTGCCTTTGGTTAGGTCGTAGGGGGTCAGTTCCACTTTGACTCGATCGCCGGGGAGGATTTTGATATAATTACGGCGGATTTTGCCGGATATATGAGCTAAGACGTTGAAACCGTTATCTAAATCCACCCTAAACATGGCGTTGGGCAAAGATTCGGTGACGGTTCCTTCCATTTCGATGAGATCTTGTTTAGACAAAGTTAATTCCTCAAATTCACTGGGGACAATTTATTTAATGATTCGGCAGCATCAAGCGTGCTATTAGCACAATTCCCCTAGTATAGCTTATCAGGGATCAGTTATCAGTGATCAGATGTAAGTTTTCAGTTCACAGCAAAAAAGCACCCCATCTTCCCTCTCCCCCCGCAACGCGCACGAAGTGGTCTCCTGACTCCACTCTCCACCCCCATCTCCCCACTACTAGGCAGTATTTAAGGAGTAATATTTAGATAATCAAAAGCTTGACATTGCCGTCTTTTCACTGATTACTGATTACTGTTCACTGTTCCCTGAAAAGCTAGATTACTCGACGACAATTCGCCATTCATGTAGTTCATATTCCACACAACCATTCTCGATTAAAGGATCGCGAACTATAATTGCCTGAGCTTCCTCAAGAGAATCGGCTTTAAATAATAACATTCCGCCGCCCCTTTCTGCCCAATAACCAGTTTTTGCTGCTCGTCCTTGGCTAATTAAATCACGCACATAGTCCTTATGGGCGCTGACATAGCGATCAAAAGTAGCTTTATCAACAATGCCTTTTTCTATCTTGACAAACCAGGGCATAAATTCTCAGGCGGTTAGGGACTGACAGGGGGACAAGCAAGCTGAAAAGCTTATGTAGCATGGAATACAGACACAGACTCCAAAAAAAGATAAGTCATATTTACTATATATCACCTAAATAACGAAAATGATAAGTGAACTATACCAGAAAGTCTTAGAGAATGAACTGGGGCGAGCCAGATATCTACTGTTGTTAATGATAGTTGGAACCTTGCAAATACTAAAGCAAGCCAAGTTAGAGATATTAGCAGAAGCACTACCAATACCAATCCTGTTTGAGAGTCGGAAAAAAAACTAAAAAGATTTTTAAAGCTGGAAATACTGAATATTGAAAAAATCTGGTTTCTCTGCCTAAAAGAGATGTTAAAACAGCAGGAGAGATTCACAATAAAAGGATTAATATACATTGCCATAGACTGGACGAGTTGGGGAGCAATAAATATCTTGATGGTGAGTCTAGTTTATGACAAGAGAGCTAGTCCAATATATTGGGAGATATTAGATAAAAAAGGAAGTAGTAATCTCGAAGAACAGCAGCGAGTATTGGGGAAAATATTGACGGTGCTATCAGGTCATAAAATAGTGGTGTTAGGAGATAGAAAATTTTGCTCGGTCAGTCTTGGAAAGTGACTTCAAAAGCAGAGTTTATACTTTTGTTTAAGACAAAAACAAAGCACAAATATCAAGACAGAGGAAGGAGTTTATCAAGAAATGAGAGGATTGGGTTTAAGTCCAGGAACTAAACTATTTTTGAAGGATGTCAATTTTACAAAAGAGCAGGGATTTGGAGAGTTTAACTTAGCTGGTGAGTGGAAAAAAACCTATGGGGTTTTCAAACAAAAGAACTTTGGTATATTTTGACAAATTTTGGAGATTTAGAGACGGCAATAATTGCCTATCAAAAAAGATTTAATATTGAGGAAATGTTTCGAGATTTTAAGTCGGGAGGCTATAGCTTAGAACAGGGTAATCGCGCGTTGACCGAGCCCTTGAATTCCGAGAAGTTAGTCTAAATTTTGGCGTTTGTTCCGATTCTATCCGAGTAATTTTCCGAAATTTAGGGGGTTTCTAATCCTCGAAAACCGATGAACTCAGAAGGAACTTTATCTACTGGGTTCTTTCATTCCAGACTGGATTGGTCGCAACGCGCTCGCTGCGCGAGAACGCTCACAAGTCTAATTGACACCTCCTTTTTCAGTCAACCGCACTGGCCTCCAAGATTTTTACCATGAAATTATCATCCATGCTCGCCCTATAACGTTTCATTTTCAGACTCATTTTCGAGGGCTCCCGCTTCAACAAATTCACACTTAAACGGCGCAACAGACCTAGGTTTTCCGCTCCCTGCCCCAGACGAACCCGACTGGCATCTTCATTAAAGGTAACATCGAGTACCCAATGGAGACTATTTTCAATACTCCAATGTCCGCGAATCACCTCGGCGTGTTTTTGGGCATCCGCTGCTAAACTACTGATGAAGAAGCGAATTTCTGTAGTAGTTTTATTCCATAATTGGCGGACACTGCGAACCATGACTACGGTGGTTAGGCCAGGCCACAGACTCTGCCGATGCAGGGGCGGTAATTGGGACACCGGCACCACCCAAATTTGACGGGTTTCGATACGGTGATGCCCCGACTCCACCTTTTCGTGGTAGCTGTATTCAATCCCTTGCCAATCCCCGGCTATAGCTTGGTCAAACCAGCCTTCTACTTGTTGAAAGAGCTTGCCCTGATTGCCTTTGAGGGCTAAGACGTAATCTCCGCCCCCAGACTTGATTTGTTGGGCAATTTCCGTCTGGGTTCCCATGGCATCCAAAGTGACTATCGCTCCCTTGAGATTGAGCAATTGCACTTCTGAGCGGCACGGCGGTAATTTCATTGGATTTACTGTCCACTTTTTCTTGGGCTAAGACTAACCCATGTTCGCTACTCCAAGCACTTACTGTGTGCAAAGCCTTTAGTTTCTTTTCACGGTCATAGGAACCCTTGGCGGTTTTCCCCTCTATGTGGATTAGTTCTAGGTTCAATTTTTCGGTGATTTCCCCGATCCACCCTAGGAATCCCGACCTTAATTGCTCGGGTTCTAGCATTCCTAAGACTCGACCCAAGGTGTCGTGGGAAGGTATCCCATTGGGTAATTCCAAAAAGGTTTTCAACCAGGATTGTTTGGCTTTTCCGTAGGCTTCTATGGCGACAAACCCGTCGGCACCCGCTAAGACCGCCAAAATGGCTAGGGCAATTAGGGATACCAGGCTGTGATTGCGTCCCCTGTCCGCTCTGGGGTCTTCTAGGTGCTGAAAATGTTTCAAGACACTCTTTCTTAAAAGTTTTGCCTCTCGCTCTTGCTTGGGGTTCAAGACTAGGGGACCAAATCCTTCTGCCATACTCAACCACTAAAATACAGGATTTTTCACTTCCTCTCAGATTAACTCAGGCCAGTTCGTCGTCACCAAATTAACAGTTAGGGATTTTTGTCTGTTACCATCTATACAAAACGACGCGCGATTACCCTGTAGCTTAGAAGGTTATCAATTAGCACCGCAATACTTATCAAAGCTGATAATTGTTATAGCTATCGCCTATACAAGTGCCACACTACAAGGTAAAAAAATTAAGGATATGGGAATCCAAAAATATGTCACAAGACCTGAAAAAAGATATAAAGGTCAACGCAGACAC
>NZ_JADBVM010000137.1:0-14909 GCF_020244875.1 Microcystis sp. M44BS1 | reverse complement strand
TCAGTTATCAGTTATCAGTTATCAGTTATCAGTTATCAGTTATCAGTTATCAGTTATCAGTTATCAGTTATCAGTTATCAGTTATCAGTTATCAGTTATCAGTTATCAGATTATAGTTTTAAGTGGACAGTGTTAGGTGAAAACTTCGCTAATTTCTTTTCACTGATTACTGTTCACTGATTACTGTTCACTGAAAATACTTCCCACACCCTTGTCAAGTAAATAAATCTAAAAATTTTGGCTAATTTTTGGACACCTCTCCATACTCGTCTGGAAACCACGGTGAAAAAGGGACAATTACTACCTAAAAATGCGTCTCTGTTAGTGGCATTGTCGGCCGGTCAGGATTCCCTCTGTTTAGGTCAATTATTGCTGGATTTGCGCTCTCGTTGGGGTTGGCAACTAGCGATCGCTCATTGTGATCACCGTTGGTCCTGCGACCGAGGATTAGTGGCTCATGTGCAGAAAATCGCCGAAATTTGGCAATTACCTGTTTATATTGCCACCGCACCCCCCATGGCGGAAACGGAAGCCAAAGCACGACAATGGCGTTATCAAGCTTTACAAACAATCGCCCAAGAACAGGGTTTTAATTATCTTCTCACGGCACACACGAGGAGCGATCGAGCGGAAACTTTTCTTTATAATCTCACGCGCGGGGCGGGTAGTGATGGACTTTCTGCCTTAACTTGGTGGACAAGTTTAACCCCGGATATTTTCTTGGTCCGTCCCCTCTTAAATGTTACTCGCGGGGAAACTTTCGCTTTTTGTCAAAGTCGAGAATTACCGATCTGGTACGATCGAGCTAATGAAAATTTACGCTATGCTCGCAATCGTATCCGTCTGGAATTATTACCCTACCTGCAAACTAATTTAAATCCCCAAATTGAAAAACATCTCGCCCAAACTGCTGAAATTTTGGAGGCAGAAAGCGATTATTTAGATAGTATTGCCCGGGATATTTTTCGTCAGGTTATTGATCTAGATCAAAAAAGACTCGATCGCTCCCCTTTACAAATTCTACCTCTAGCGATACAAAGACGAGTGATTCGTTTATTTTTGGCTCAATATTTACCATCATCGCCTAATTTTGCCGAAGTTGAGTCAGTGGTTAATCTCATTACTGGTGTTAATCGCGATGCCACTTCCTCCTTAACCGGCAAAATTCGGGTAGAAGTACAACAAAATTGGCTACATATCAGTGATCAGTGATCAGTGATCAGTGATCAGTTATCAGTTATCAGATTACAGTTTTAAGTGGACAGTGTTAGGTGAAAACTTTCTTTTCACTGATTAAGTGGGTGGGTGGAATTAAATATAAGATGAACGTAGGTTGGGTTGAAGCATGAAACCCAACGCCCTTCGCTACTTTCTTTTCACTGATTACTGCTTACTGTTTACTGTTCACTGAAAAAACCCATCTCCCCATTCTAGTTATCTCTAGCTAACTTTTACAGCAATTGGTTTAAGAAGAAACTAAAATAGTAATAGAATTAAACTAAAAATAAAATTGGCGGGGCATAATGAGCGAAACTAAAGTAATTAATCGAGAAAATTTACTGGTCAATCTCCGGCAACAACTGCGTGCGGGACAACAGGAATTAGCCGATTGGCAAGGGGGAAAAATGGCCATTTCTGCGGTGCCGGGGGCGGGAAAATCCCACAGTTTAGCAGTAGCTGCCGCTATGGTTATTGCTCGTGAGCAACTTCATGCTAAAAAACAGTTAATTATTGTCACCTACACCCGCTCAGCTGTCGCTAGTATTAAAGCTAAAATTAAACAACGCTTGCAAGATTTACAGCTTTCTGCTCAAGGTTTCAGCGTCCAAACTCTGCACGGACTGGCCCTACAATTGGCCCGTCGTTACCCAGAATTATCGGCATTAGACCTCGAATCTTCTACCTTAGTTATTCCGACTCCTAGCCACAGAATTATTAGAAACTCGGTGGAAAAATGGCTAATTGCCGATCCAATTCGTTATCAAAAGTTATTAGAAGGAGTGGAATTTGATGGGGAAGAAACCGAAAGATTACGCCGTCAATCGGTGCTGAGAACCGAAATTTTACCTAGTCTTGCTTATGCGGCCATTCATGAGCTAAAAAGTTCGGGATTATCACCGCAGCAAGTCTGGGAATTAAGCCACTATACCGACGATAATTATCAAATTCTCGCTATGGCTAGTGGTTTGTACCAACAGTATGAAATCCTGATGCGTCAGAAAAACTATATAGATTATGATGACATGATTTTAGGAGCCTTGCGAGTATTAGAGGAAGAAAAAATTCGCCGACAATGGCAAAAATCTGTCTTTGGAGTCTTTGAAGATGAGGCACAGGATTCTAGTCCTCTCCAAGAAAAACTAATTACTATTTTAGCAAAAAATAATGACGAGGAAATACCTAATTTAATTCGCGTCGGCGATCCCAATCAAGCGATTAATTCCACCTTTACCCCCGCCGATCCTGTTTACTTTAATTGGTTTTGTGAAAGTTGTCAAAACGAAGGCAATTTATCGACTATGAACCAAGCAGGTCGCAGCAATACTAAAATTATTGAAGCTGCTAATTTAGTGTTACAATGGGTCGATCGAGATTGGAAACAGGGAAAAGATAATCATAAAGTTACCGAGGCTCCTTTTCGGGTTCAAGCGATTCTTCCCGTCAGTGCTGAAGATCCCCAACCTAATCCAGTTAAGGAGGGAAAAGGATTAGAAATTTATCAACCCGATGACATTTATCAAACAGTAGAATTAATTGAAAAACGTCTAGTTAAATTACTTCAAGAAAACCCTCAACATAATGCCGCTATCCTCGTTAGAGAAAATCGACAAGGACACTTTTTTGCTCAAAAATTCGCCCATTTTTATAAAAGTTATCAAATCAGAATTTTTGAAGCTAATGAGATTGATCGCTTTTCTCAAATTCCCGCCGAAATGCTGAAACTATTAGCTTTTGTCGAACGTCCCCACTCTCCCGATTATCTGAAAGCGGCTTTAGAAGTGCTACAATTTAGGGGTTTAATTACTGCCCAAGACTTAAATCCTTTAGTTACCTATCCCGAACAATTTCTTTATCCCACTCCCCTCGATCCCGAACTGAAATCTAACGAAAAAATCGCCCGTCGTTATTGCTGCAGTTTACTAAAAGCTAGATTAGAATTACCCCATTATCAACTCCTGTCTTTTTTCGCTATGACTCTCCAATATTCCAGTTCAGAATTAGCCACTTTGCAAAAATTAACCGCCCGTATTTATCAGGAAACTGCTGGTAATAGTTCTCTAAAAAATACAATTAACACCCTTAATGAAATTATCGCCTCTGAGCGCTTTGAAGGAGTGGAAGAAGATAACGATGATTGTTATACTCGTCCTGAACAACTGACGATTATTACTATGCACAAAGCCAAGGGTTTAGACTGGGATTATGTTTTTATTCCCTTTCTTCACGAAGATATTATCCCAGGCAAACCTTGGATACCCAATGGGGCGAAATTTTTGGCAGATTTTACCCTCGCAGAAGTGGCACGAGCGCAAATTCGAGCAGCGGTTCATCAACGCTATTTAAACCCCGACAGCATACCAATTATTCCCCCACCTCTAAGCGCTTGGTTAGAAGCTGGACAACTTAAAAAAGCTGAAGAATACCGACTTTTGTATGTAGCGATGACGCGAGCAAAAAGACTTTTATGGATGTCGAGTGAAAAAAAAGCTCCCTTCCGTTGGAACACTTTTCGCGGGGATGAAAGTAGTCAATTACAGGATAAAAATCCCTGTCCTGTCTTTCCTGTTTTAATCAATGCTTTCCCCGATTCTTTCTGTGTTTAACTGTTGCTGCAGCGTCCGCGGATAAAGAATTAGGAAGACAAACCACCAGAGGAGTATGGGAATAGATAGGAGTAGAGTTAACCAGAGACGCTGGGTTAAAAACCAACAGCCGGCAATCAGGGTAATTCCTGTCAACAAAATCGACCAAGGTTGACACCAACGGGGTTTGTGATTCCAAACGTTATCGGATTTCGAGTTAGACATTAGTTAAGGGGCGGTAATTTACTAACTTGATTTTATAGTGATCGAGCTTAAAAAACGCTTGGGAAGACCGAAAGAGTCAAAAATTACTCGATTTACTTATTTAAAAATAACTCCCCGCAATCATAGCCGCTAATAAAATAAAACCGACCCAAACATTTTGACCGAACATTTGACCATAAACTGGTTTAGGTAAATCCGATTGACGTAACAGCCGGTATTGACGCAACCAAGCGATCGCCGCTAGACCCAACCCTAGCCAAAAAAAGGCTGATAACTGCATTTTTTGCCCCTCCCAAGCCAATAAACCCACTGTTAGGGCAAAAAAGACCACCACGGCTTCCGGGGCGTATTTGCCGAAAAATATGGCACTAGAGTTAATACCAACCTTGAGATCATCCTCTCGATCGGACAGAGCATAAATAGTATCAAATGCCAATGTCCAAAAAATCACCGCTCCCCATAATATAAATGTATTGCTATTTAACGACCCGGTGACGGCACTCCAACAGATTAAAACCGCAAAACCCCAAGCGAGAGAAAGAACCAATTGGGGTACAGGAAAAAAACGCTTGGCGAGGGGATAGCAGATAATCAAGGGAACGGCGGCCACACATAGGCAAAAACTCAGTAAATTCAGATATAAAGCTAAAATTGCGGCGCAAAAGAAAGCAATCAGAGCGATAATCAAACCAACCTTGATCGATAAAGCTCTGGCCGCTAAAGGACGGTTACGAGTGCGATCGACCTGTGGATCGATATCGCGATCCCAAAGATCGTTAACCACACAACCGGCGGCGCTAGTGGCCAAAGTTCCCAAAACGATCACCCCGATCAAGGGTAGCGGTGGCACCCCGTCTGCCGCCAAAAATACCGCCCATAAAGCGGGAACCATCAAAATTAACCTACCGGCGGGTTTATCCCAGCGCAAGAGGCGAATAATCGTCATCCAAGTGGGTTCTAGATCGGGTTGGGATATAGTCATAATTTCTCGTAAAAAGTAGAAACTAGGAGTTAAGGGGGAGATGGGGAAGTGGGGAGAAAAAAGCTGCCTTTTGCCTTTCCTAACCAAGAAGTTAATTTTGCACGACTACCTACTTAACGTGATTACCAGCCCCAACTATTGGGAACGCCTTTAAACGGACCAACTACATCGGAGGTTATCCATCCCCCGTAAAAGTTGCCCGGTTGCGGTTGTACTAATTCCCCGTCGGCATAACAAGCGCTCATTTTGGCAGGATAAAAAGCCAGATAATTCTTAATTGCCTGAAACTCTGGTGTCGGGTCCGGATAATACCAAGCGGCGTTAATTGCCTGTTGGTCGCCAACGGTGATATTGTAATATCCCGCTAGACCTTTCCACTCACAAAAAGACTTTTCTGCTGTGGCTTGCAGGTATTCCATTTTAATATCTTGGGGCGGTAGATAATAAACTGGAGGATGACTGGTTTCTAGAACTCGATAACTGCTTTTAGTATCGGCAATTATCACCCCATTAAAGATAATTTTTAGGTGTTTAGGCGATAATTCTAGGCGCGGGGGACGAGGATAATCCCAGACGGATTCCTGTCCTGCTTTTGCTGGTATCGGTTGGGGACGAAACATAATTTTTCTTATCGTATTCTCCGAGTCAGTTCACTGTTCACTGTTTACTGATTACTGATCACTGAAAAGAGTTTTCTCAGGGTTTCCACTCGTTCTCGATTGACATTTAAATCCGATTCTCCTAACCGGGAGGCCGAGCGAACATCGATCGCATTTTTGCTAGGATTGAGAGAAAATTCCAGATCATCGACAAATCCCATCCATTGACTGCTAAATTCGGCGTAGAGATAGTTACTATCTTGGCTAATAATTTTAGTTCTCGGTTGGGAAGCGATAATTTTAGCTAATTGCTCGATCGCTTCTTCGCCGCTACCCTGATAACTAAGGGGTTCGATCGAATGAGCCTGATCCTGACTCTGACTACTAACACAATTAGGGGTGACCGGACAAGGAGCCAGTTTACCCTCCCTGACTCCCAAATAATCGGGACGAGTACCGGCGAATAAACTAACGCTATCGGGAGCAATTAACCTAATTCCTAGCCAGATGAGCAGTATTCCTACGAAAATAAACGGGGTTAGCCGGAAAGATTTTTTCACCGTGTTGGGAGTTTCAGTCATGCTAGTCTTACAGAATCACTTCAATTAACTTAACATTGATAGGTGTGACAATATCAGGAGATAGAATAAGATGTTTCTCGATGAATTACAACCCGTTGTTAAAGAACTGATTCAACAACCGATCGCTTTTTTCGGTGGTTTTGCCTCTGGATTACTGCGCTTGAAACTTTCGGACGATCCCCTCAAAAAATGGTTAGAACAGCAGGGATTAGTCAGTTTTAACGACAATAATCAGGATAACGGCAACGGTCCCCAGTCGATCTCGATCGATTAGGGATCAGGGGTTAGCTGTTGGGGGTGAGGGTATTCTCCCATCCCCAAAACCCCCCGCTTACCACCCCATCAGCTTAACTTGTTGCTGAAAGTAGATAAATTTCCTCGGCTACTCGTTTTAAGCGTCTTAATTGCGCTTCCATATCCTTTTTAGTCCATTTGGCGGCGAATTGCTGGAATCCCCACCCCACAACCGGATTGGGAATCGCAAACTCAAAACGATTGATTAGACAAGTGCCGCCATCATTGGGTTGACATTCCCAGCGATCGCATCCGCGAAAAAAGCCTTCAAATTGCCAGACAATTAACCCCGGTTCCCTCTCAATCACCGTACTTTTCAGCGTTGGCTGAATTAGGGGAATTTGAATCAAAAAACGACTTCTCCCACCGATATCGGTCTTCCAATCCCCGATAGGTTCACAAACTAACACCGGATTCAACCAACGACGCATTAACTCTAAATCCGTGATACAACGCTCCACCGTCGTGGCACTAGCTTTAATCTGAATTGATTGTTCAAATACTTGACAAGATGACATTGATCTGCTTATAAATTACTGGCTGGAATTAAATATAAGATGAACGTAGGTTGGGTTGAAGCATGAAACCCAACGCCTGCATGGGTTACGCTACCGCTAACCCATCCTACAAATAATTGTGCCTCCCTACTTAAATTGCTGGCTGAGAATTATCGGTAGTCGGACAAAAATAAAGTTAACTGTTTAGACAAGGGAACAGGGAACAGGCAACAGTAAGGGTTTTGTACTTCGTTACATTTCTTAACATAGTCTTGTTTATAGCTTTTCTCATCAAGATGAAGTGTAACCTAATTTGCTATGGATGACCGGCGATCGACCCCCCAAAACGAAAACTTCCTACCTCACCATTAAGATAACTGCTCTCAAGCTCACTTTTTCACTAGCTTGACAAATTCTCGAAAACGTTGGCGTAAACTCTCGATATTAACTGATAATAATATTGGTATCGAGAACAAAGCGTCTAGTTATCTTCATTTAAGAGAGATTCTAAAATTTCAGGGGTTAATCCTCTCTCTTGTGCTTTTTCTCCAATAGTATCCATCGTTTTATATAATTTGTCCAGAGATTCTTTTCTAGATAAATTTGAAGATTGAACATAAAAAGCGATTTTTTTCTCTATTTTTTGACGCTCTTCTTCCGTTGCATTCCAATAAGTTTCAGCAACATCTAAAGGGACTTTGATTTGGATTTCTGTTTGATAGTTTGTCATAATTATATTTTCTTAGTTTAGTTAGTAGCGAAGAAATTCAGTCGAAATTAATAGCCTCCCTTTAGCCAGCGTTACAGTTTAGAAGTTTCAGTTACTCTAGCGCATTGTTAAACTGATTGTCAAGTTTAGTTACTCTCAATTTAAGATATGTAATTTACTTTGGTTGCGAAAAACCAGCACCGACAGTATAAGCGACGGGAAAAGATTTTTTTGTAAAGATTGGTTATAGCTTGAGTCAGGTTTGGGTAATTGGCGCTAGGATTATCAGAAGATTTTCTTTCGGCACTGGTAGAAAACAATTAGGAGGATTTATGATCCCGGTTAATGAGGCTCAACAAAAGTTGCAGGATTTGATTGATTCAGTGACTGTTTCCCACGAACCTATTATTATTGAGGGATGCGATGGTAATGCAGTTTTGCTATCTGAAGGGGATTGGAAATCGGTACAAGAAACGTTATATCTCCTCTCAATTCCGGGGATGCGAGAATCCATTCGGGAGGGACTGGCAACGCCGGTTGAAGAATGTGCTGAGGAGCTAGAATGGTAAGGTGGAAATTGGTTTACACCAAACAGGCGCAGAAAGACGCTAAGAAGCTTAATTCTAGTCATTTAAAAAATAAAGCACAGATGTTGCTTGACATTCTTCAGGTGAATCCATTCCAAAATCCCCCGCCTTACGAAAAGTTAGTGGGAGATTTGAATGGTGTGTACTCTCGGCGAATAAGCATTCAGCATCGTCTTGTGTACGAAGTTATTCAATCTGAGGGTATAGTTAAAATCCTGCGGATGTGGACACATTATGAGTAGCGTTAAGACATCGTTAAATCTAGGGTTTGCTGAAAAACTTTTTCGGCAAACCCTAACTATAGGCTCAAGCTCACTTTTTCACCAACTTGACAAATTCTCGAAAACGTTGGCGTAAACTCTCGATATTAGCCGATTTACCGCCATAACGCCAATCAACGTAGGCGCGAGCAATCTCCTCGATAATATTCGCCACTGGCGGCGGTTGGACGCGGCGGGCGGCGGCGGCGTATTCTAAAGGGGTTTGAGCGGGATGTTTACCATAACCGGCTTCTGTTAAGATTCCTAACATTTGCTGGTATAAACGCTCGATTGGTGGTAGTTTTGCCAACTTGCGACCCCGACGCCAACGATGGAACTGTCCCCATCCTAACCAACCAGCGTAAGCGAAGACGACCCCCACTAAACCGCCGAGAATTCCCCCTAAAAGACTGCTGGAAATAAAGCGCCATAACCATGCCAATAACTTACCGATAGTAACGATAACATTTTCCCAAATCAGACCGAGAAAACCCGTTACTGGAGAGGGCAACCATCCGGCTACCCATTGCCAAAATTGCTTGAGGACGCTAAAAGGTTCCACTTCCTCAAAGGATGGGGGAATTAATTCGTGGCCCGGGATAGGATCGAAAGTGTACCAACCGTAACCTGGAAAAAACACCTCTGTGATGGCGTAAGCGTCCGTATTTTGGACAACATAAAAGCCAGTGAAAGGATTAAACTGGCCAGGAGCAAAACCGGTGGCTAATCGGGCAGGAATACCGATCGAGCGTAACATAATCGTTAACACGGTGGAAAAATGATCGGCGTAACCCCCCTGAAAACGAAACAAAAAGGCCGAGACTAAATCCTCATTTTCGGCTAAAAAGGGCAAATCGGTTTTTAATTCATAGTTTTGCTTTAATGCTTGGGCCAAATATAGGGCCTTCTCGTAGGGAGAGGTTAACGGTGTGGGAGATTTTGCCAGCAATTCCTCGGTTTTTCGGCGGACTTTCGGGGCAATTTCGGCAGGAATTTGTAAATAATACTTGAGAATAGCCTTCGGGTAAGTTTCTGGGGCCGATCGCAGTTGGCTGCGATTGCGTTCCGGCACTTGTGAGATTACAGTATAAGTTAGCCCTTCTGCTAATCCTCCCGGCGACCTTAAGCTATTTTCTCGGTCCAGAGATACCTGTCGAGTGGGAAAAAAGAGAAACTGGGGCGAAGTAAGAGCAGGGATAATATTCGGTAAACTAGAGACAATGCTGTAGGTTTGGACTACCTGATGGGTTTTTGCTTGGGTTGCGGGTAGTGGCACAAAAAAGCGATAGGACCAACTACTGCGATTTAAATCCTCTACTTCCTGATCTCGCGAGATTTGCCACCCTTGACCAGTATAGCGATCAAAGGCCATGGCGCGCCAGAATCCGGGGGCTTGAGAACGTACCCGCATGACTATTTCTGGAGTCATACTTCCCCGCAAATTTTGGTTCATTTGGCTGTTAAAACCGTAATAAAAGGTAGTATCTAGCTGTCCTGACCCTGTAGTGGGACTATTCCCGCCATTTACGCCACCATTCCCCGTTTCACCCTCGCGCACATAGCCGGGGTTAACGATTTGTCTGTCTCCCTGTTCAAAATCCTGATTTTCCATACCTGCTGGACTATTGACGGGAAAAGATTGAATTTGATAACCCGGAAAACGCGGCATCAGAGCAAAAATTGTCAATCCCAAGAGGAGAATTGTCAGAAAGAAAATTCCGAAACGTTTGGGAGAAAGGGGAGAATTTTGCAGAGAAACTAATTTTTTTGTGGCTAGATGCGGGGATTTCCTTGGGAAGAAAGGGAGACTCTGATTGAGATTATCTAAACCTAAACGAGAACGATAGTCTAAAACTAGGGTAGGTAGGGATAAAAGCAGAAAGAGGATTAACCAAGGCGCAAAAGCAAGGGTTTGAGAGATTGTCCCGGCGACTCCCAAGAGAATTAAACCGATTACCATAGAATAACCTAAATCTTTGCGTCGGGGCAGGTCAAAACTATGGAGAATTTGCAATTGAATTAATAATTGTGTTAGAGCAATGCGACTATCCTGCATCGCAACGATATTACCCAAGAATAGCGCCAACACTACCAACATTCCGATCGCTATACAGAATTTTGCCCCAATATTGCGCTTTTTCCTGCGTCGCCAACTCCAGATTCCGCCGATAATACTGAGAGGAACCGCCCAAAGACTGGTATAACTATCGGTAGCCACATCGGTGGCGATAATACCCACGATTACTAAAGCTTGCACCAGAATTCTTAAAATAATCGATTCCTCGGTTTCTGGCAAGGGAGAAGATTCTATCTTTTGCCAGAGGGTTTTTAAGGAAGGTCTTGGACGAGCAGCGCTGCTAACCATAGGGTAAATTGGGAGAAGGATAAAGAAGTTAATTTTATATTTCCCAGTTCTAATCTCGATCGCTCCATGAAGTAAAGTGGATTTTAGATGTCAGGAGATAGGGAGATGGGGAGATGGGGAGATGGGGAGATAGGGAGATGGGGAGATGGGGAGATAGGGAGATAGGGAGATGGGGAGATAGGGAGATAGGGAGATGGGGAGATGGGGAGATGGGGAGATAGGGAGATAGGGAGATGGGGAGATAGGGAGATAGGGAGAAAAAAGCTGATGACTGATGACTGATAACTAATGACTGATAACTGATAACTGATAACTGATAACTGATAACTGATAACTGACCTATGATAGCCGTTACCAATCCTGAAATTTTACCGTTGCTTCATCCCCTGATTGGACAATTAGCCACAGCAATTTTGTCCCACTGGGAAAATTATCTTGATTTGTCGCCCTTTGAGTTGCCGGAAGGTTTAGGCTATGTGGAGGGACGTTTAGAAGGGGAAAAATTAATTATCGAGAATCGCTGCTATCAAACTCCCCAGTTCCGCAAAATGCACCTAGAACTGGCTAAACTGGGCAATGGTTTGGATATCCTTCACTGTGTCATGTTCCCCCGTCCAGAATATCCGCTGCCGATGTTCGGATGTGATATAGTCTCCGGCAAAGCGGGAATCAGTGCCGCTATTGTGGATCTTTCTCCCACCAGTGGCGATAAAACCCTCTCTAGTGCCTATAATCAAGCTTTAGCGGCTTTACCTGCGGCTAATTTCGCCCAGGCTCGTGATTTGCCCCCTTGGGGTCATATTTTCTCCCAATATTGTCTGTTTATTCGTCCCGAAACCGCCGCCGAGGAACGACAATTTTTACAAAGAGTAACAGATTTCTTGACAATTCACTGCAAATGTGCTAGGGAAAGTCAGCCTCTTTCTGGGGAAGAAGCGCGTATTTATTTACAGGGACAACGGGATTATTGTAGTCAACAGCAAAAAAACGATAAAACTCGGCGTGTACTAGAAAAAGCCTTTGGGTGGGAATGGGCAGAGCTTTATATGACGGGGGTTCTCTTTGATATGCCCGATTAAACTGAACTATCCCTTTCCCCCTTGCTCCTAGGGTTGATTCATCGTGGTTGATTCATCGTCGGGTTGATTCATCGTCGGGTTGATTCATCGTGGTTGATTCATCGTCGGGTTGATTCATGAATCAACCCTACCTTCAATGGAGCCGACAATTTTTAACACCTACCTCTCATTTAGAGATTTTCTGCAACCTCATCGCTATTTTTCCCATTTTTGAACTCTCAAACCCTAATTAGGCTGGAAGTCTCTTGAAACTTAACAATATTAACAGACAAGGACGGGAGAATAATTGCTAGATTGAGTTAGGTGCAGTCAAATGTAACCGCGAGAACAAGCGAAAAAAAGGCGGTTTTGCTAGGTAAAACCGCCAAAAAGCCTTAGCTTAATTTCTCGATTCTGACGATTAAATAAATATTAAAACAGCCGATGAATCTAACGAACTTTCCTTGGTTAACTGCCATCATCCTTTTTCCCATCGTCGCCGCTTTATTGGTTCCCATAATTCCCGATAAAGACGGTAAAACCGTGAGATGGTTTGCTCTGACGGTGGGATTAATCGACTTTGCCCTAATTATCTACGCTTTCTATAGCAGTTACGATTTCGCTAATCCCAATCTGCAATTAGTGGAAAGTTACCAATGGTTGCCCGAAATTGACCTAAGATGGTCTTTAGGAGCCGATGGCCTCTCCATGCCTCTGATTATCTTAACGGGATTTATTACCACTCTAGCTATCTTAGCGGCTTGGCCGGTGACTTTTAAACCGAAACTATTCTACTTCCTGATGCTGTTGATGTACGGGGGACAGATTGCGGTGTTCGCCGTACAGGATCTGTTACTGTTCTTCCTCGTCTGGGAATTAGAATTAGTCCCCGTCTATCTAATCCTCTCTATTTGGGGCGGTAAACGTCGTCTCTACGCAGCCACCAAATTTATCCTTTACACCGCCGGAGGCTCCCTCTTCATCCTTGTAGCGGCGCTGACGATGGCTTTTTATGGCGATACCGTCTCCTTTGACATGGTGACTATTGCCGGCAAGGATTTTCCCCTGAAACTGCAATTATTCCTCTACGCTGGTTTTCTGATTGCCTACGGGGTAAAACTGCCGATTTTCCCCCTTCATACTTGGCTACCGGATGCCCACGGCGAAGCCACTGCCCCCGCCCATATGTTACTAGCGGGAATTTTGCTTAAAATGGGTGGTTATGCGCTCCTACGCATGAATATGGGGATGTTACCCGATGCTCACGCCGTTTTCGCCCCCGTTTTGGTGATTTTAGGGGTAGTTAATATTATCTACGCCGCCTTAACCTCCTTTGCCCAACGCAATCTTAAGCGCAAAATTGCCTATTCTTCCATCTCTCACATGGGATTTGTCCTGATTGGTATGGCTTCCTTTACCGATATTGGTACAAGTGGGGCGATGTTACAGATGATTTCCCACGGACTGATTGGGGCGAGTTTATTCTTTATGGTCGGTTGTACCTACGATCGCACCCATACCCTGATGTTAGACGAGATGGGCGGTGTCGGCAAGAAAATGAAGAAAGTTTTTGCCATGTGGACTACCTGTTCCCTCGCTTCCCTCGCTTTGCCTGGGATGAGCGGTTTTGTGGCGGAATTAATGGTATTTATCGGTTTTGCCACCAGTGATGCCTATAGTCCCACTTTCCGGGTTATTATCGTCTTTTTAGCGGCTATCGGTGTCATTCTCACCCCGATTTATCTCTTGTCCATGTTGCGAGAAATTCTCTACGGGCCGGAAAATAAGGAATTAGAAGAACACCATGCCCTAGTGGACGCGGAACCCCGGGAAGTCTTTATCATCGCTTCTCTATTAGTGCCAATTATCGGTATTGGACTCTATCCCAAAGTAGCCACGACAATTTACGATGCTACTACCAATAAATTAACCGCCCTAGCGCGTAATTCCGTCCCCAGTTTAGTGCAACAGGCAAAGGCAAAAACCCCTAGTTTCTCCCTTTATTCCCTAAAAGCTCCCGAAATTTAAATGTAGGGTGGGTTAGGCGACAACAAGTTAAGCAGTTAACCAATAATTAAAAATTCGCCGTAACCCACCACATTATTGATCAAGAGAGGACTTATCAGGAATAAGTAGCTTTAACAGAAACAATATCTGACTTATTTCGGAACGCATAGCTCTGATCTCACCTTCAATCACATCAAAGCGTTTTGATATTGAATTCTTGTCATAATCAATAGGCATCGAGTCTTGAGTAGATAGATTGTTGAGTTTATTAGCAAGAGCTGCCCAACTATTAGCTTTTAATCCAAAATAATACTTAGCTTCATTTAGCGTTCTAAACTGCTGCTTAAGAGTATCAACAGTGAAGTTGATTGTCTGATAAACGCAAGCTTGGTTGTCTAGATCTTCCTCAACCATATCAACAACCTCACGAATAAGTTGATCGTGATTTTCACTAATCTGAGCGGCGGCTCCTAGTATACGAGAGGTCGCTTTAATCTGCAATTCAGTATCTTGTTGAAGCTGATCGGCAATTTTACGAACTTGTTCCCCCAATGTGCCTTTACGCTTTGGCTCTAGAGCAGGTGTTAACTCTTGACTCATGAAAAATCTCCTTTATTCCTGGACTTCCCCCGTATAAACATACTAGCTATGGCTAAAAGTCTTACAGAGCCTGAGTTCAAGCAATACAATACCAATGAACTACTTGACACAAAATCCTGAAGTTCTTACGCAGATAGGGTTTGAGGCAAAAATTTTCAAATTTGACCTTTAGACCATTATAGCTTGTTTCGGGGCAGAAAATCAGCAAAAACATGGCTACAGAGGGAATCCCTTACTCTAGAGATTAATGACACTATCTGTTAAAATCAGGTTAGCGATCACTATACAGCCAACTCTACGGAATCGCTCTACTCCAGATACAGTCAACGGTACAGCCATTTT